>DYLM01000129.1 GCA_020722095.1 Chloroherpeton thalassium | reverse complement strand
GTATCTTGTGTGATGGGTTTATGGGCTATTATCTCCTCCACAATTGCCCTTTGGGTAGCATCGCAATACTCACGCCAAAAGATGCTCATAGGGGCTTCATTGGTTTGAAATATTTTACCTTTGGCTTCTTCAAATATCGCTTGATTAATATTTTTTGTCCCTTTGGCATTGGCACTATCGACGATAATGGAGCAGATGGTTTGAAGCAATTGAGGGTGTCCTTGGGTAAGTTCAATCATTTCACCCACCACACCATCATCATAAATCAAACCAAAATTGGGTACAGGACGGACAATCAACTCTTTGGAATCCTCAAATGAGAGATAATCCACCCGTAGCTTTTGGATTTGTGGGAAATACTCATCCCAATTAGGCGTAGTAAGCTCCGCAATATCTCTAAGTCCTGCAAACAAAAAGATGACTTGTGCTTGATGTTGCAAAAATCCACGCATATATCCCAAAATTTCAGGCTCTTTTTGGGCGATATTGGTGTGAAAGCTCTCGTATTCATCAAAAGCGATGATGAGTTTGTAGTTAAGCTGTTCAGTATGTTTAATCAAATACTCTTCAAATGCTATCCAATTATCATTGGTATCACCGCCAAAATCGACCACCTCATCAATCCCCAATTTAGCGTTAATTTCCCTATTTAGGTTTTTTAGTAAGTTGATAAATTTTTTGTTTCTAATTTGTTGCATATCTATTTTGATAATTTTAAACCCACTCCCTAGCAATACTTCAAGGTAGTTAATGAGTGAGGTTTTGCCCACTCTTCGTTGCCCTTGAATAAAGAGCAGAGGCATAGTTCCACGAGTCAATACCGCCCGTGAAAGAGCATCTTTCATATCCTCTCGCCCTTTAAAAGTGGGGGTTTTTTCAAAGGGGCTGAGTGCTTGACTCACATAATAGACATTGGCTTGGATGGGTTCGTTATTTTTAAGCTTATCTTTAAGATTTTTGAGTTCACTATGGGCTACTTCCAAATTTTTACGAATGGCTTTGAGGTAATACTCTTTCCATCCTCGTGTTTCTCGAATCATATCTTCTTCTAGTTTTTTAAGGGTTTCAATAATAGTTTGAAGTGACTCTTTTTTAAATTGGAGGTTGTTTTGGGTGTGGTAAGTGTTGAGTTCATTTTTATATTTTTTTAAATGTTCTATAAAACTTTGATTAGGTTGATGCTTGTCGTAGGACTTGGCTATCTCAAAATTATTATTTAAAGGATTAAAATATAATTTAGAGGCATTTATTACATTTAATAAATAAAAAGCTAAATTTTTTTTATATGAATAATATTGAAAAATTTCATCTATAAAAGTTTTTCCTTCAGTGGGGTTCAAGAAACTTTTATCAGCTAATTTTTTTTTACTCATAAATAGAAGTGAGAAATTTTTTTTAGTAAAATAATCATGCAAAAATATTTTACTAATATCATATAATTTTACTAATGTTGAAACCCTTCTTAAGCTTGATATATGAATTGCCTTGTCTTGTAACGCTATCATATTTTCTTTATGAAACTGATTTTTAAATGAGTTAAAATTTATATATAAATTTGTTTCTAAATCATATTTTCCAAATTGAATTTCACGAATTATAAATTCTATAAAATTATAAATTTCTTTATTTCTAGCAATCATGATAGACAACTTATCATATTCTATGTCAATATTACATCGAATTTTTAATTCATCTTCAATATTATCAGGTGTGAGTGGGCTTATCTCTATTGCTTGAAAATCTAGTGGAGAAGTAGAGGATTTATCATTATGGTAGAAATTATGATGGGCATAGTTTTTGATTGATAAGATGATAAGTGAGACATTGGAAATATTTTTAAAGGCATTTAGTTCTCCAAAGAAATCAAAATCATACTTCTTGTCGGCGTTATCTTTGTAGAGTTCTTCAAAGTTGTCGATTATAAGCAGTGCTTGATTGTGGTTTATAGCAAGATAGCTTAAGGCTTCGCTAAGTGTTTCTGTTCCATCTAAACCTAATTGCTTGTTGATTTGTTCCACAAACTTATCGTAATGATTGCGAATAGGGCGAATATCAATCGATACCACTTTGATACTCGTATCCATTAGGGTTAGCAAATCCTCAACAAACCGACTCTTACCCACTCCCTTTTCTCCAAAAATATTAATAGATTTGGACTCCAATACAATGTTTTTGTAGATATTTTGCGTAAAATCAGGTCTCAGTAAATGCATTATTCACTCTTGTTTATTTTTGTTTGTGTTCGTATAGCTTTGATAGCACTCAGAATAAATGCTTTAATGTCACTATATGGAATTTTATTCTCTTCTTTAAATTTAAAAAATTTATATTTATAGATTTTGAATTTTTGAATTATTGTTTCTTTATGGACTTTTTGATATTTTTTATGTATTTTTTTAAATTCTCCATTAGAATAATTGCTCAAATCTGGTCTTATTTGCCTAAGATGTTCTATTGTATATTTTAATAGACAATATTGATATTTATCTTGATATTTTGCTATTTCATTTGATATCTGAGGAATAATTTCTTGATAACTTAAGCCTTTAAGAGTATATTCCAGCTCAGATATGATTTCGCAAGATTGTAGCTTTTCTAGTTGTTTAATGTATGTAATGTCTATTTTTGATACATCTTTATCAGCTCTTTTATTGATTGGATTTTTATATTTTTCTTTTGAAATAATTATTAATATGGAGTTATAATCATTGTGAAAAACATTTAATTGATCAAAAAAGTTTTGATACTCTTCATCTAATAAATCGTCTGTAATGAAATCTTCTAAATGATCTATGATTAAGAGCTTTGTTTCTGATTCATCTAAAAGCATATCAATAAGAACATCAAGTCGTTGAGAATCTATGTTTTCTATATTATATGCTTTTTGAAAGTGTTTTAGAAAGAGTTGATAGTTTCTTCTAAATTGTCTAATATTAATATATGCACAATGTATTGAAGTATTCAACTCTTGTGCTAACAAAATTATATCTTTTGCAAATCGTGTTTTTCCAATTCCAGCTTCACCAATAATATTACATGACTGTTTATTCTCTATTAAATCCTCTATAAAATGTTGTGTATATTCTCGTAAAATATTATAGTCATTCATTGATATAATCCTCAACAAATCGACTCTTACCCACTCCCTTTTCTCCAAAAATATTAATAGATTTGGACTCCAATACAATGTTTTTGTAGATATTTTGCGTAAAATCGGGGCGTAATAGACTCATAAATACTCCTTGAATGATTGGGCTTATTGTATCTAAAAAATTTAAAAGTAATTTGCTCTCTTTTCCCTCGTTCCAAAACTTCTTACTTTAATGCCTTGTAGTGGAGGTTGTTTTGGGTGTGTTGTCAAATTGATGTTGGATTTTTCGTAGGTTTGGCACTGCCAAACATCAAAGAGTGCTGTATATTCACAAAAAATCAATTTTGTTTAATTTGTTTAAAGTGTTTAGAGTCATTATATTTTCTTTTTAATTCCCGATTTGTCTTAGGCGTTTGGCAGTGCCAAACCTAGCACGCCCTCGAAGGCGTTCAACCAACAAGGTGCAAGTCCTTGTGAGAGTAAACCATAAACTCTGTAGCCAAAATTAACTGCGTTACCGTGAGGTAGGGTGGGGAGTAAATGGAGGCGAATTGTCAGTCCGTAGGATAACGAACCTGTTTCGGTGGTATGCAATAACGAGCTTGCTAGGTGAAAGCGAAGTTTGAAACGAATCTTCCCAAATTAAAGATAGCTTAAAGCACTTAAAGCCCCCAGT
>DYLM01000128.1 GCA_020722095.1 Chloroherpeton thalassium | reverse complement strand
TTAATAAGGGCGATAATGTTGAGTTAAATTGGAATGCTAATAATTGCAATTCTTGTACTGCTTCTGCTGGTCCTAGTAATTCTTATTGGAATGGTAATCAAGCTATTTATGGTTCTAAAACAATTTATAGCTTACAAGATGCTACAACTTTCACCTTAACTTGTAGTGGCAGTGCTAATACTGATATTAAACACGTAACAGTAACAGTTCAAACTCCCCCTCCTCAAATGAGATATTCTTGTAATACTAGTACTTATCAATGTTATCAAGCTGTTTTTGGTACTTATGCAACATATAATGATTGCGCGAATAGTTGCCAACCTAATATCCAGCCCCTCTCTGTTTCCTGTTACGCTTCACCAAACTCTCCTCAAATAAATCAAACTGTCACTTTTTTTAGTAATGTTAGTGGGGGTGATGGAATTTATTATTATTATTGGAGTGGTTATGCTTCTGGTAACAATTCTTATATTCAACAAACTTTTAATTCTGCTGGAACTTATACTGCCTATTTAACTGTTACTGATTCTAATGGCAGAACCGGATCTACTTCTTGCAGTGTTTATGTTCAAGGACAAACAATTGCTGCTCCTACTCTTTCTTTCTGGGCTGATAAATACAACCTTAATCAAGGAGAAACTACCTATCTTCGTTGGGTTTCTAATAATACTAATTATTGTGTCGCTTCTAACGGTTGGACTGGTACTAAATCAACTTCTAATTATGAAGCATCTACCCCTAATAACCAAACAACTTATACTTTAACTTGTTATGGTAATGGGGGACAAATTACTAAAAGTATAACTCTTTATGTAGCCTCTCCTACTACTACATTAAGCTTTACTAAATTAGGAAGAAATCTTTCTAACGGCGATCGAGCTTATTCTAAAGTAATCCGTGTCGCTCAAGGAGATGTTGTTGAATTTTATTTAACTGTAACAGCTGGTAGTGCTAATGATCTTCAAAATGTCGTAATAACTGATCCTTTGCCTGCAGCTTTTAGTTACAAAGCCGGGACTACTAAAGTCAATGGTATTATTCAGGCTGATGGCATTACTACCACTGGTTTATCTTTAGGCACTGTTTCTAGAGGAACTTCCAAAACAATTCTATTCCAAGCTCTCAGTAATAATCCTGGTACTAATCTTACTTATACTAATACTGCTCAAGTCACTGCTTCGGGTATTAATGCCCTCACTGACAGCGCTACCATTACTTATGGCTTAGTGGCTGGAGCTTCTACTGTCGCTACTGGGGCTGAAGATTCTCTTATTATTTCTTTAATTATTAGCCTTGGTTTAGCTTTCTTAATTTGGTATTATCTTAAATTTAATCCTCAAGGTAAATTAGTTTTTGCCAAATTAGAAAATAAAATAAGAGACCTTAGATTAGAATATACTAAAAAACAATTGCTTAAAAAATAATGAAAGATTAATTAAAATCGCCCTGAATTTATCGAAGGGCGATTTTAATTAATAAAAAATGTATTAGTGAAATTTAAGAATTAAACTGAAAAGTGGATTCTATGGTCTTGAAAATTTGGGGAATAACGTTAGTATTTCTCTCTACGCATTGATTATAATTATCAGTGCCTTTTAAAGAGTCACAATTAGTAGTTAAGGTCACTAAATCAAGGCCAAGGCAGCCAAATTCTGTTGCCACCACATAATAATGATTAAGATAAATATTCCCTTTAGAAATAGCAGATTTTTCATAAAGACAAGCGTTTAATCCATTAGCTATAATGGTTTGACTAGTAGCCCCAGTTCCCAGCGAAGGACACTCTTTAGTAAAAGAATTGACATCGCAATCAAAAACAGTAATTTTAGGAATATTTTTTAAAAAATTAATAGGATATTTAAAAGTAAATTTTGTTTGCGGATCTTGAAATGTTTTCCAACTAGTAGTATCAGTCACTAAAGTGGTACTGGTAGTACTCGTAGCCTTAGAGATAGTAGTTGTCACTGAAGGATTAACGCCAGTAGGAATAGTCGAGGTTGTTTGATTAATTTGATTTAAAACAGAAATTTTAGCGCTATTGATTAAAGCGAAATAAATACTGGCTCCGATAATTAAAGCGGCAATAATAATAGCAAAAAATATTTTAGTAGAAGGGCTCATATTTTTATTTTTTATTATTATAAAAGGGGTGACTAGAGGGATTCGAACCCTCACTGACAGTTCCACAGACTGCCGTGCTGCCGTTACACCATAGCCACCATCAATCAATAAATTTTTAATTTTTAATTTACAATTTTTAATTATTGGATATTCGCTCCTAAATTGATCAATCTTTCTTTTAAATTTTCATAACCTCTTTCAATAATTTCAATCCCACTTAATTCCGATTCTCCTTCAGCTATTAACGCCGCAATTAAATAGGAAAATCCCGCTCTTAAATCTGGCACTTGAATTTTGGCTCCTTTCAAAGGTGTTGGCCCCACAATAATAGCACTATGCAAAAAATCCTTGTGAGCAAAACGACATGGTTTACTACCAAGACATTCTTTAAAAAGATAGATTTTAGCTCCCATTTTATTTAAAGCCTCAGTGTAGCCAAAACGATTTTCATAAACAGTTTCGTGAATAATTGAAACCCCTTCCGCTTGAGTTAAAACAATGGTGAATGGTTGCTGCCAATCAGTCATAAAACCGGGATGAACATCGGTTTCTAAAGCTACCCCTTTTAGCTTAGCGCTATCAAAAAAACGGATTCCTTTATCTAAAATTTCAAAATGTCCTCCTACTTTTTGAACCCAATTCAAAAAAGTTACTAAATCTTTCTGTTCTGCTCCTTTAATAAGGATATCCCCTTGATTAGCAATAGC
Source organism: Chloroherpeton thalassium (assembly GCA_020722095.1). Classification (GTDB taxonomy): domain Bacteria; phylum Bacteroidota; class Ignavibacteria; order Kapaibacteriales; family UBA2268; genus GWF2-33-9. Next base: position 967 of record DYLM01000128.1, on the reverse strand, counting down.
CAAAGAGGCAAAAGAAGCTGCTTCATTGCGGTCATTAATAATGCGATAATGGCTGCCGTGCAGTTTTTTTACACCATCAATTACCCAGGTACGATTAACATCTTGATAAATAATAGCCCCCATTGCTTGCAAATATCTTACTAAATCCTCAATTTCTGGCTCAATGGCAGCATTTTGAATAACTGTTGTTCCTTGTGCTAAACAAGCACCTAATAAAATATTTTCTGTTGTTCCCACGCTAGGATAATCTAAAACAATAGTTGTCCCTTGCAGCCCTTTAGTAGAAACAGTGTAATTATGATCATGATATTCTATCTCCGCCCCTAATTTTGTATAAGCATCAATATGATAATTTACTGGCCGTGAACCAATTTTACAACCTCCCAAAACTGGTACTTCAGCTTTACCAAATTTATGAAGCAATGGTCCAAAAAATAAAATGGGCATTCGGTTTTTTCCACTATCTTCCAGAGGCACTGAATAATTTTTTAAAGTCGTGGGGTCAATTTCCAAAGTATTATGATTGAGCCATTGAAAAGTAGCTCCTAAAGATTTAATAATATCCAGAGTTACTTCTACATCTCCAATTTGAGGAATATTCTCTAGAGTTGACTTAGAATCAGCTAAAAGAGAGGCAATGATAATCTTAGTGGCTGCATTTTTAGCTCCTGCCAAAGTAATTTCTCCTTTGAGGGTTTTTCCTCCAATAATTTTGTATGAATTACCCATAAGATTCTTTAATCATTATATGCCATTTAATCTTTTCTTTCAAGATATTTTCTGCTATAATTTTTGAGTTCCCCTCGTAGCTCAACGGATAGAGCGCGGGCCTTCTAAGCCTGAAATGGAGGTTCGATTCCTCCCGAGGGGACTTTCCCGGGCCGTAGCGTAGTGGCTTAACGCGCTTGCTTTGGGAGCAAGAGATCGTCGGTTCAAATCCGACCGGCCCGACCATTTAAAAACCCAG
>DYLM01000127.1 GCA_020722095.1 Chloroherpeton thalassium | reverse complement strand
GCCGGTTGTAGCGATATTTCAACATTTCTATCAGGACAAGATTCTCGAATAGATTTCCCCGTAAGGGAGGTGTTCCCACATGTTTGACATTTTATGCTCCCAGCAAGTAAGCTGCAAGTCCAACATCGTAAAAATAAATTTTGGGCGATTTTGTCACGCTTCAGTTGAAATTGGAAAAAAGGGGTCGTAAATTAAGGGGGCCAACTTGAGTTAAATTAGGTAGTGATCATAATGTTTCGGTTTTGAGAATCAACTAATTTTTTATAAAAATTTCCCATCGCAAGTAATTCAGTGTGTGTCCCGATTTCAACAATTTTATTGTTGTGTAAAACGATAATTTTATCAAATATTTCCATTTGTTCTAATCGGTGGGTAATAAACAAAACACTTTTCGATTTGCTGATTTTGTCGATCATCTTCAAAATACTATTTTCTGTTTCTGTATCAACATGCGAAGTAGCTTCATCAAAAATTATAACCGGTGAATTGCGTAACAATGCTCTTGCGATAGTTAAACGCTTACTTTCTCCACCGCTTAACTTTTTACCTAATTCGCCAATATTGGTATCAAGTTTTTCAGGTAAATTTTCAACAAAGTCAGATAACTGTGCTTGTTCCAATGCTGTATATAATTCTTCGTCTGAAGCATCATCTTTTGCAAGTAATAAATTTTCTTTTATAGTGCCTGTAAACAAATGAACATTTTGCGGAACAACTGAAATTATTTGCCTGATCTTTTCTTCTGAAATTTTATTGTAACTCGCATCACCAATAAGAATCTCTCCTTGATCATAATATAACATTTTAGTCAAAAGATTAGCCAATGTAGATTTACCGCTTCCGCTTACTCCTACGATCGCTGCTTTTTTATTTTCTCCTAATTGAAATGAAACATCATCGAGTACTTTTTTATTATTATCAAACGAAAAAGAAATTGACTGCAAATTTAAATCATAGTTTTTTATTTCGATTGTTTCAGGCTCAACAATTTTTATTTGTTTGGAATCCTGATGCGTTATATCGAGTAATCTCCTCCCCGCTTCAGCACTTTTGCTCAAGTATTGAAAAGCAAGAGGTATTGGCAGAACGGCTTCAAACGATGCCATTATACCAATTGTGATTACTGAAAGATAAACACCTTTGAGTATTCCTGTATTTACATCTGGAACCGCAGTAAGAAGTAAAACTACAACTGCAGCATTCATCGCTAAACCGGTTAGGCTTTCGTAAAGTGATTGAATTAACAGCATCTTCCTTTCTGCACTCAGAAGCTCCTCTTCAATTCCTGCAAATTCTGCTTCCCAATTTCTTGTTTGATTATAGATTATCAATTCCGACATACCCTGCACATTGTCAATAGTAAATTCTTTTAGACGTGCTTTTAGTATTACTATTTCCTTTCCAATTTTATTACTGAGTATAAAAGTTAGCAATGGTATGCCTAATGCAGAAATAACAAATATCACTAAAAATATGATTGCATATTTAAAGCTGAATAGACTGAGCAGAGTAAACATCAATATAGAAACTGCAACAAAAATGAAAGGTGGAGAAATTACACGTACAAAAATATGTTCCAAACTTTCGATATCTTCTACAGAACGCGAAAGCATATCACCGCTTGTTAAATTTATTTTTTTTGAAGGGATTAAAGGTTCGAGTGCTTTAAAAAACCACACTCTTAATTTTGCCAGCAGTTTAAATGTGACTTCGTGTGAAATATATCTTTCGAGATAACGAAAAACACCGCGTGAAATACCAAAAAATCTTACACCTACTATTGGCACCTGCAACTGATATATAGGTGTAAGAATGGCTGCACTGGATATTATGTATGCTGAAGTCATCATTAAACCAATACCGCTTCCGACAGTAAAAAACCCCATTAATGCAGCAAGTATCATCCAGTACTTATACTCAAGGCTGAGAGAGGCAATTTTGAAAAATATTTTCATCAAATAGTATTCTCGTAAGTCGGGAATAAAGATTTATAATAATTTGATTTGTTTGTTAACTCTTCGTGTGTACCGGCTGCTACTATTTTACCTTTTCGCATTACAATAATTTTATCTGCTCTAACAATATTCTTTAATTTGTGTGCAATCATAAAAACAGTTTTTTGTTTGAAGAATTTGTACATGTCATTAACAATTTTTTCTTCCACAATTGGATCAAGATTAGCAGTTGGTTCATCTACTAAAATTAAAGGAGTGTTGCGAAGATACGCCCTGGCTAAAGCTATTCTTTGATTTTCACCACCGCTGAAATTAGTACCTGCTTCATTCACTTTTGTGTTATATCCGTTTGGTAATGAGGAAATTAAATCGTGAATTCTTGCCTTTTTAGATGCTTCAATAACTTTTTCCATATCGGCGTCGCTTTTAGAGAGCCTGATATTTTCTAATATTGTTTTATTAAACAAATGCGGGTCCTGCGGCATCCAAGTAATATTCTTTCTCCATTGTTCAATATTAATTTCAGAAAGAATGTAAGAACCGATTATTATTTGTCCTTCGGTTGGATTAAAGAATCTTAAAAGAATATTCATTAAAGTAGTTTTGCCGGAACCTGATTGACCAACCAAGGCTGTAATTTTATTTGGCTCTATTGTAAACGAAATTGAATCGAGTGCTTTAATTTTTCTGCCCCGATAGGTAAAAGAAACGTTTTCAAAAATAATCGGGGTGTTGCTGTGATATGCAAATTTCGATTGAGAAGTTGTTTGCTGCGGGAATTCAATTTTTGATTGAAGGATTTCGCTTATTCTTTCAAAAGCTGCAACACCTTCCATACCGGCGTGATAACTTGCACTAAATTGACGAAGCGGCAAATAAAAATCCGGGGCAATAATTAAAATGAAAAGAGCGTCAGCAAAATTAAAACTACCGGCGAGCAGTCTAAGTCCAATGGCAACAGCAATTATTGCTACGCTAATCGTAGAAGCAATTTCCAAAACTAAAGCAGAAAGAAAAGCGACACGCAAAACTTTTAGAGCTTTGATCCTGAAGATATTTGTTATGTTAGCTATCTTTTTTATTGTCTCTGTGGTTCGATTAAAAAGTTTTAGCGTTGGAAGTCCTTGAAGCACATCAAAAAAATATGCACTCATTCTGCTTAGGGTCTGCCACTGTTTCTGATTTAACTTTTCTGCAACAGAACCAATTAAAAACATAAACAGTGGAATGATAGGTGCGGTTATTATAAGAATTAAACCTGATAAATAGTCTCGTGGAAAAACAAAAAATAAAATTATGATGGGGACAAAAGTTGCAAGAAACATTTGCGGTAAAAATTTGGCAAAATAATCTTCAAGTTTATCAACACCGTTGATAAGGGTATTCGTTAATTCGCCGGTTCGTTCTGATTTTAATGCAAGTAAACCAACGCCTGATATTTTGTTAATTATCTTTGCTCGAAGAGATTTCTTAAGAGCAGCCACCAAGTTTGCGGTAAATTTATTTTGCAGCCAAATAACAAGTGCTTTAGTTAAAGAAAAAATTAAAAATAAAATTAAAAGAAAAAGAATTTGCTGAAGTGTATGGTGCAAAAGAAAAACGTTATTAATAATTCTACTTAATGAATATGCCTGCCCAATAGTAAAAGCCGCTGCAGCTAACCCACAAAAAATGGCTGCATAAAATTTTGATCGAGTGTCCTCAATAAAGGAATAAAGAGTTTTATTAAAAAGCATTAGAAATTTATTGCCAAGTTAATATTAATCAAAATTACTCATCTAGCAATTCAAATATTTCTGACAAATATTTTTCATTGCTTGATTGGCAGAATTAAAAGCATAG
>DYLM01000126.1 GCA_020722095.1 Chloroherpeton thalassium | reverse complement strand
GACAGCAAACCTGACTTATGAGACAGCCTCTCTCAATAATTTATAATTCATTAAGCCTCCTAAATGCTATTATAAAACTTCAAAAGTCCTGTTTTTTCCCAAATCTCATTAATATTTATTAATATTTTCTTAATTTAATATTTTATATTTTTCTTTTTTTCATAATTAACAAATATTTAGGAGATTTATGTTTAAAGGACATCCAAAAGGGCTTTTCATAGCAGCAATTACGAATATGGGTGAACGCTTCGGGTTCTACACAATGATGGCTATTCTTGTTTTGTTTTTGCAAACAAAGTTCGGGCTATCCGAGCAAGAAGCAGGCGATATTTACAGTTGGTTCTATTTTGGTATTTATGGTTTGGCTCTTGTTGGAGGTTTATTAGCCGACTTCTCCCGCAAGTATAAATTTGTAATTCTCATCGGTATTTTAGTAATGTTCGGCGGATACGCTCTTATTGCGGTTCCTGGTATTGGATTGATGGTAACTTTGCTTGGTTTGTTTTTAATTGCATTCGGAAATGGACTATTCAAGGGTAATTTACAAGCTGTTGTTGGTCAATTATACGACAATCCGCAATATTCCAAATTAAGAGATTCTGCATTTATGTTATTCTATATGGGAATTAATGTTGGTGCTTTCTTTGCTCCATTTGTTGCTACTGGTGTTAGAAATTGGTGGTTAGAATCTAACGGATTCTTACACGATGGTTCTTTACCTGCTCTTAGCCATCAAGTATTAAAAGGAACTTTGACAAATACAGATGAATATTTACAATTAGCAAATAAAGTATCTCTTAATGGACCAATCACTGATGCTGCAGCATTTGCTCGGCAATATTTAGACTTATTTGCTCAAGGCTACAATTGGGCATTTGCCATTGCTGGTCTTTCGATGGTTATTTCTTTACTCGTTTATCTTATTTACTATAAAGTATTACCAAATAAAGAAAAACCAGTTGTACAAAAACAAGAAAATAAAGAAGCAGCCAAAAGCGATAGTAGCCGCAAAACTATCGGTGCTTTGATTTCAGTTGGTTTAGTTATTGGAACTGTGGCAATTTTCTTCTTCTTGCTTAATAATTGGGCATTAGGTTTGGCAATTGGATTATTCATAGCATTTGTTGGATTTATCGTATCGTTTGCTCACAAAGACGAATTACCAAGGGTAATTTCACTAATTCTGGTATTTGTTGTAGTAATATTTTTCTGGATGTCTTTCCACCAAAATGGTTTGACGCTCACTTTTTTTGCTCGTGATTATATTGATAAAGCAGTTGATAAAGTTACATTCTTATTCTTCGAATTGCAATCAATTTTGGCTGTAATTGTTGGAATCGCTGGTTTAGTTATGGCTCTTACTAAATCCAATACTGGTAAAATTAAAGGAATTGGCGCTACTATGGCTGTTGTTGGTGGTGGTTTAGCATACTATTTCGTAACTCAAAATGGTGCATTAAATCCAATTTCACCAGAAGTATTCCAATCATTTAATCCTCTTTTCATCGTTGCTCTTACTCCACTTGTGATGGGTGTTTTTGCTTGGCTTGCAAAGAAAAATATTGAACCTTCTACACCAAAGAAAATTGGTATTGGAATGATAATTGCAGCATTTGGCTTTGTGCTTGTATTAATCGCATCAATGCAATTAGTATCTCCCGCTGACATCAAAGAAGCAGGCTTAACCGAATATGGCAGAGTATCACCTTACTGGCTTATCAGCAGCTATTTAATTTTGACTATTGCTGAATTATTCTTAAGTCCAATGGGATTGTCATTCGTATCCAAAGTAGCTCCATCACGCTTCCAAGGCTTGATGCAATCTGGTTGGTTATTGGCTACAGCAGTTGGCAATAAATTACTCTTCGTTGGAAGTTATTTCTGGGGTAGATTAGAACTTTGGCAACTTTGGGCAATATTCATCGTGGTTTGTTTGCTTTCTGCTGCATTCATTTTCAGCATTATGAAAAGATTAGAAAAAGTAACAAGTTAATTTCTGTGGGTATTTTTTTTATAATATTCTAAACCCGTAGGGAGGCTGTCTCATAAGTTGATTTTTCTGTCATTCCCACGAAAGTGAGAACCCATAGCCCACGAATTTATTCGTGGGAAAATGGATTCCCGTTTGCACGGGAATGACAATTTTGAAATATTTTGGACTTATGAGACAGCCTCTGATGTATTAAGTTCTATTTATTAGGTTCAAAGAATTATCAACTAAAAGATCATTTGGGGAATGTGCGATTAGTGTTTACGGACAGGAAAATGGTACACAACCGAGTTCCGTGAACATAATTCGGACATTTGCAGGGGGTGGAATTTTATTATTTGTTAAAATAATATTATTTTTAGATTGTCAATATTCTAAATGAATAAATAATGGTTGTTAAATGCCAACAATATCGATGTTTTATGGAATTATGATACAAATGTATTTAGGAAAAGGTGAACATAACCCTCCTCATATACATACTTTATATTAAGGAAATAAGGCTGTGTTTAACATAATTGACAATACTTTAGTGAAGGGTACTTTCCCGCTGAAACAGCAAAAGTTGGTTGAAGCTTGGATTGAAATACATAAGGAAGATTTACTTGCTAACTGGGAAATTGCACAAAATGGAGAATTGCCATTTAAAATAGCTCTGTTGAGGTAAAAATGATAAGTGTAACAAAAGTAGAAGCTTTAGATGACTACATCTTAAAATTAGAGTTTAATAATTCTGAAATCAAGTTTTTTGAAATGAGAAATTATCTCAATCATGGCATCTTCAAAGATTTAAATGATACGACAATTTTTAAAAGTGTAAAACTTTATTACGATACAATAAATTGGTCGAATGGAGTAGACATTTGCCCAGAAGTGTTGTATAAAGATAGCAAAGACGAAATTAGTTTTGTCAAATAACTATTACTCTTACGGGTCGCTGCAGGGTAACGGGCAGAGCTACGCAAGCGAGCAGACAAGATATGGATATAATGGAATGGAAATGGACAAAGAATTTGGCATAACAGGAAAGTCGTACACTACCGAGTTCCGGGAGTATAATTCGGACATTTGCAGGTGGTGGAGCGTGGATGACAATAACAATTAATCATTTCTTTCTCAAACAATAAGTATTTCAAAAATATTCCCACAGTGAATTCGTTAATTAATTAAATAGTTTAGCAAATCAAATGCAGTTTTTTCACAAAATAGTTAATAGTTCTTTATTAGAGAACATTATTAATCTTCCAATTGAGATGAAGAATAAAGACGTTGAAATAATTTTGAGACCAATCTCAAAAAAAGATTCTGCTGTTGAAAACAATACAACACTTTTTGGTTTTTTATCTAATTATCAAAACGATAAAATGATTGAAAATGAAAAAAATGCTTGGGAAATTGCGATGAAAGAGAAATATGGAAATCGTTGATGCGAATATCTTACTTCGTTATTTGCTTGGCGATAATCTCAAAATGAAGGATTTAGCCTGTCAAGTTATTGATAATACAGAAGTTTTAATATTATCTGAAGTTTTAGCTGAAGTTGTTTATGTTCTAGAAAAAGTCTACAAGGTACCCAGGACAGATATTTCAAAAACTTTATTGCTGTTATTAGATAAACCAACAATTATAATGGAACACTTTGAAATAATTAGTAATGCCCTAATCTATTATCAACAATTTAAACTCGATTTTATTGATTGTATTTTGTTATCTTACTCTAAAAGCAACGGAAGTATTATTCATACTTTTGACAAAAAATTATCCAAATTAATAGAATCTATAAAGTTATAGCAAAGTAAAAAAATTATTTCTTTTAAATGGACAAAGAATTTGGCATAACAGGAAAATCGTATACTACCTCCTTCCGTGAATATAATTCGGACATCGGCAGGTGGTGGAGCGTAATTGTAAATATGCAATAAATTTA
>DYLM01000125.1 GCA_020722095.1 Chloroherpeton thalassium | reverse complement strand
TTCAGACGAATATTTTTCAATTTATTTTTATCTTATCAAATCACCTAACTCCTAACACCCATCACCTAACGCATATTCTAATTCTTCTTTCTAAATATTAACGAAATTGGTACTCCTTCGTAATCAAAAGCAGAACGCAATTGATTTTCTAGAAACTTTTTATAATTATCGGGAATAAGTTTTGGATCGTTGCAGAAGAAAGCAAATACAGGTGGTTCTGTTTTTACTTGGGTAATAAAGTTGATTTTCAGGTCTTTTCCGCCTATGGAAGGTGTAGGATTGCTTTCAATCATCGGAAGTATTGTGTCATTCAATAGTGATGTCTTAAGGTGATTCTTTCTTTTTGCATCAACTTCTTTTGCTAACTCAATAACTTTTACTATTCTTTGCTTGGTTAAAGCAGAAATAAATGTAAGTGGAACATATCTATAAGTCGGCAATTGATCGTAAAAATCTCGTTTGAATTTGTCCGCTGTTTTGTCGTCTTTATCAATCAAATCCCACTTATTCACTGCCACTATTATTCCTTTGCGAGCTTCATCAAGCATATTGATTATCTTCTTATCTTGGTCTTCTAAACCGCGAGTTGCATCTAAAATCACAATGCCCACATCGCATCTCTCGATGGCTCTATTGGTGCGGAGCATACTATAAAGTTCTACATTTTCCTTGATGTTTGTTCTTTTCCGCAAGCCTGCAGTATCAATTAAAACTATCTCCTCGCCAAAGTATTTGTAAACACTATCAATCGAATCTCGTGTTGTGCCGGGGATATTAGTGACAACCGACCTTTTTTCACCTAAAAGTGCATTGGTCAAACTTGATTTGCCCACATTTGGTCTGCCAACAAAGCAAACCTTCAATCTTGGATCTTCGCCACTATCTTTGTCTGCAGGTGTCAAGTGAGTTACCAATTCATCTAAAATTTCTCCTGTTCCATGACCATTCATTGATGAAATTGGGAATGGTTCGCCCAATCCGAGAGACCAAAATTCATGAGCAAAATTATCTTGTGTAGTATTATCGCATTTATTTACTGCAAGTATGCAAGGCTTGTTTGAAGCACGGATTATATTTGCAATTTCGTAATCATAACTTGTTGCCCCATCTCTTCCATCAAGCATAAATACAATTGCATTTGCTTCTGTAATTGCTATCATTGCTTGTTCGCGAATCTCCTCGTCCATCATCTCGGCATTTCCCATCAGAAATCCGCCAGTATCAACTAACTTAAAATGCACTCCATTCCAAACAGACTCACCATAAAGTCTATCTCGTGTTATTCCTGGTTCGGGTTCTACTATCGCCATTCTATTACCAATTAGGCGATTAAAAAAGGTAGATTTGCCTACATTTGGCCTTCCAACAATCGCTACTAAATCCATATTTCCCTCTATTGCATAAATATAAAATACAAAATTAGTTAATTTTCATAGATTTAGAGTAATTTATTGATAATGAAAGCATTAACTATAAAATATCAAAGAGCAGATTACTCGTCAATACTTGTTGAAAATTCGGGTAAAATTCGCTCTTTTTTAATAATCTCAGTAAGATCCTCAATTTCTTCCATTAATTTAATAGCGTCATCTTTATTGTCAGATTTAAAAGTTATTTCACCTTCAATTTTGCCCAAATTCAAATCGTATTTTAATGAAGTTATTAGTAAATTTGGATGTTTGGAGAATATATGTTTAATTTTATCTATTAATCTGTAATTATCGCGAGAATAAAACTTGATAGTGTATATGTGTTCAGAAGGTAAAATGTCTTCGTAGATGTCCTCTTTATAGTCAGTTTTATCAACTAAATTCAGGGTTTGGAGAATTCTTTGCTTATTAGAATATGTAGCATATTCTTCCAAATCTTCATTATATAATTTGTTATGGAAATAAGAAACAAGTTTATCTATATCAATACTTTCGTCAGCAATAGATTCGTAAAAGTCGCCAATTCTATCAATATGAAATTCTTTTAAATTGTCAATTATTTGCGACTCATTTATTTTAATATTATAATTATCAAGCACTTTTTCCCACTTCATCTTTCCTAATCTTTGCTGTTCTTTTCGCTTTTCTTTGAAGTATTTTGTCAGATGGCTCTTTGCCTTACTCGAAACGACAATGTCTAACCAATCTTCGGAAGGCTTGGCATTATTTGAGTTTATTATTTCAACTTTGTCGCCATTTTTTAACTTGTAGTCAATTGGAACTATTTTGCCATTAACCTTTGCTGCAACATAATGGTCGCCAATTTCAGTATGTATTTTATAAGCGTAATCAAGTGTTGTTGAGTTTACAGGTAAAGTGATAAAATCGTTCGTTGGCGAATAAATATATATTTCTTCCGAAAATAGATTTGATTTAACTTCCTCCATTATTTGATTAGGATTGACATTTTCATCTTTTTCAAAAATCAACCTAACCATTTCCATCCATTTATTTATTTCAACTTTTTCCAAAATGCTGGATTTCGGTAAATTAGATTTGTAATTGAAATGAGCAGCAACTCCTTGCTCCGAGAATAAGTGCATACCTTCGGTGCGGATTTGAATTTCAACTGCCTTATTATCGGGACCAAAAACAGCAGTATGTATTGATTGATAGCCATTTTTCTTGGGAACACTTATATAATCCTTAAATGTTTCGGGCACTGGTGGATACACAGAAGCTAACAGACCATAAACGTAATAACACATCATAGAATCTGATGTGTTTAAAATTACTCGAATTGCAAATAAATCATAAAGTTCATCAATACTTTTCTGCCGGAGCAATAATTTGTGATAAATTGAATAAATATGTTTTGCTCTGCCATTTATTTCGAAAGTAATTTTATTCTTTTTCAAAAATTCATCATTCTGCAATTTTTCTTTAAGTGGCTCGATAAACACGCGGATATACTCTTCTCTTTGTTCGTGGCTTGCTTGCAAATAATCTGCTATCTCGTTATATTCCTTAGTGTTAATAATTTTAAATGCTAAGTCGTCTAATTCCCATTTTAAATTCCTCAAACCCAAACGATTAGCAAATGGATTGTAAATTTCCAGCACTTCATTAGCCATTCTCAATTGCTCTTCCTTTTCATAATGCTGAATATTCCGCATTTTTTCTAATACTGCCGCAAGTTTGATTAAAATAACCCTATAATCTGTAACAACAGCAATCAGAAATTTGCGGAAATTCTCAAGTTTTTCGGGATTAGTAAGGGAATTATTGTCGATATCATAAATTTTATTCAAACTATCCACAATCAGAACAACGCTTCCGCCAAATTCATTCTTAATAAATTCGTAGTCGTATTTATCGGTATTTTTCCATAAATTAAAAAATAATGCCGCTATCACAGAATCCTCGTCTGCTGGAATTTCCTTTGCCAAAATCATAGCTACCGAAAGTGGCTGGGTATAGCGTGGCAAGCCATTGATGTGCAAATAATTTTTGTTAGAATCTATAACTATATCAAAAGCTTTGCGAAGTTTTTTGGGGTCAAATGTGATTTTATTTTGTTTCAATTGGCTAACGAGCGCTGCAAAATCTTCTTCGGGATTGATTCCATCAACAATTTTGTTAGTTTGTTTTTTTGCAAAGACAGAGAAATTTTTAGCCATTTTACATTCTCAAATTTTATAAAATTAATAAAAATTTTCAATATAAACCTAAATAATTAAAAATATCTTAATAATTGAAAAAACAACTAAAAAAAATAAACATTTCCATAAGAAAAATACAATAAAATTTTTATCTTGCGTTTAAAAATAAATGTAAACATCAATTTTAAAAAGGTATTTATGGGAAATAATAAACCAACATACCAGGAATTAGAGAACGAAGTAAAAGAACTTCGCGAAAAATTATCCGAACTTAAAAAGGTGGAAGCATTAAACATCACCGAACGAAAGCTGTCGGAGCTAGGTGAAAAGGCAAAAGCTGACAATCTCGCACTGCAACAGGAACGGAATATGTTTGTCAGCGGTTCGGTCTGTGTTTTTAAATGGCAAAATCGGGAAAACTG
>DYLM01000027.1 GCA_020722095.1 Chloroherpeton thalassium | reverse complement strand
TAAAGTTGAAAGTTTGTAAAGTTCGTAAAGTTTGTAAAGTTCGTAAAGTTGAAAGTGGGAATATAGCTAATAAATCCCGAAGGGATGAAAATATTATAGAATTTTTGACAAAAACACTGGCTTTTTGAAAAAATATTTGAGTTTTATTAAATTCTGTTCATAAATGCCGAAAAAAAGTGAGTGTCCGATGTTATAAAATCGATTTTCAATTGTTATAGCATTATAATAAAATACAATTTTGAAAAATGTTTTTTAAAAATAACATAAAAGATAAAAGTGGGAAATTAGCGATTGTATTATTCGTGATTTTATTGATGCACTGGTCGCCATTATTTTTATCAGCTGAATTTGATGTAGGCAAGTTTATTGGCACTCGTCAAGGATTGTTAAGGTTAAGCAATTTTGGTACAGATTTTTACTTTACTGTTCCGCCTTCATATTTAGCTAATAATCCGAACAATTATAATATTAAAATTATAGTTTTTTCTTATTCCGATGCGAATGTTGAACTTTCCAATGCTTCCAAAGCATACAAACAAACAATGAAGGTTGAGGCAAACACGGAAAATGTGTTTGATATTTATCCCGAATATGCGTTTCCGGAAATACTTTCAAGTGCTCTTTCGCCCCAAACAGCCAAAGTTTATTCCAAAGCAGCCGTAAGAATAAAAAGCGATTATCCTGTTTCGGTTTATGTTGTGGTGAGTGGTACTAAAAATGGCGAAGGTTTTTTGGCAATGCCAGTGAGTTCGCTCGGCACAAGTTATGCTCCAACAAGTTTCGTGGAGCCATCTTCTGCAACAATTTCCTCGATGTACTTTCCCGCTATGGTAGGAATTGTTAGTCCTTTTGAAGGCAATACAATTACAATATCACATTCTGATACCACAAAGGCGGGTTATCCAATCAAAAAAATGATAAACGAAGGTGATTGCTTATATCTGTATTTAGTGGGCGGAAGTAGCGAAATATCGGGCTTAAAGATTAATTCTGATAAACCAATTTCGGTGATTGCAGGTAATCAATTAGCAAGCATTCCTTTGGGGGCAGAACCCGATAATTATGTGGTAGAAACAGAATTGCCAAACATAATTTGGGGAAAATATTATCATATTCCTAAAAATTATAATCGTGAAAACAATGGAATTATTAAAATTACTGGAAATTCACCGCTGACTGAAATTAAATTGAATGGTCAAGTAATTGGTTCAATCTTGTCAGCAAGCAATCCATTGAACTATATGGAATTGCGACCAAATTCAAATCTTAACTCTGCTTTGGATATTATCAGCAGTAATCATCCAATTACCGTGTCGGTTTATAATGCTGCTTACGGCGAAGAGGAATTTGTTTCTGATAATTTGCTCCCAAATAAAATTATATTAATTCCTGTTGAACAGTATGCTTACGATATGTTGCTTAATTCTTCAGAGAATATTCTGAAAGCACCAAATTCATTTATGCGATTGGTAATGATTGCAAAAGTGAATTTTGATGGCACAATTCCAGATGATTTTGAATTTGGAAGATATATCAATGGTAATTGGGTATGGCAGCCTGTAAAAAATATGGAATTTTTAGATAAAAGGGAATTTAAATATTTGTTCGACGCTAATCGTTATGCACAAATAACAATGGATATTCCATTTACTTCCAATTTCCAAATTCGTGGGACCGAATTTGTTGCATACCTATTTGGTAGCGATGGTGATGCTACTTTTGGCTTTTCGGGTGGAATAAATTATCGTAATATGCTATCGGGCGACCATTCAGCACCCGCAATTTCGTATAATTCAACTTGCGATGGAAATATTAAGGGCATTGCAACAGATATGCCCGAAAATTCAGCGGAACGCAGCAATTTAAACTTACCTATTTTCCATTCGGATATTAGTTATAATTACGATAAGGTATTTAGTAGTATTATTCCCGGCATTTCGGCAACGATGAATTGGGAGTTGAAGACGCGTGATAAAAGTTCTAATGCACTTGCCGTGATTACTTTCCGCGATTATGCAGGAAACGATACAACTATTGCGATTGAATATATTGCTCCTAAAATCTCTATTTCACCAAATATTATTGATTTTGGCAATGTGCCATTGGGACAAAAAATTACGAAATCATTTACAATCAAGAATAATTCTTCTCAAATAATTGAAATTGTAAATTTCCCATTGAAAATTCAAAATAGCAATTTCAAATTATCCCAAATAATTGAACCTTTTATTTTGAATTCTAATGAGGAACGAAATTTTGAAGTTGAATTTACTGCCAATCAGAGCGGAATTTACGAAGATTCTATTGGTTATGATAATAATTGTATCACAGATTTTACTACTAAACTTATTGCTCGAATTGGCGAGCCAAAAATCCAAGCAACAGATATTACTCTCGGGCAAATCAACATTAATGAAAAAGTGGAAGGAACGGCAACGATTACAAATATCGGTGAGAATAATTTAAGCGTTTATTCTTTTGTGATTTCTAATCCTGATTTGATTTCTGTAGAATTTCCCACTTATTTTGACGAGAAAAACCCATTAATCATTGAACCTAATAAATCAGTAGATTTTATAGTCGGATTCCAGCCCAATAAAGTCCAAAAATTCACCGAAATGATTACTTTCAATAGCAATGCTAATGGGCAAGACAATATTACTTACATTAATGCTAATTCAGTAGAGCCGGGAATTCTGACAAGTTCCAAAGACTTGGGGAAAATAAGACTTAGCAAATCAAGTATCCCAAATGCGATTGTATATTCCAAAGCAATTAAGATAGAGAATTCAGGCTCGTTAAATCTGACAATTTCAAATGTTGAAATTGACCCTAATAGTTTGTTTAAGGTGAACTTTAATATTAATTTTGAGCCGCTGATTAATAAAACGCTTAAACCGAAGGATTATATTTATTTAGATGTTAGTTTTGTCCCTAAAGATATTGGTGAGAATAAAGTAATACTGAACTTTACAACAAAAGAAGGTGCAAAAAGCAGCTCAATTATCAAAGCATTTGTAACATCGCCAAAGTTTAAAATTTCTTCTTGTTGTGATAGGTTTGATACTCTTCTTGTTAAATCGGGTCAAGAGAGCAAAATGACATACCAAATTCAAAATCTATCGCAAAGCGAGTGGGAATTTGCCGATACACTCATAATTGAAAATGTATTTGTTGATAAAGAATTGGTTGCAACTACTCTTGATGAATTTACACAGAAGCCTTTTTACATTAATATTTCTGAATTTTCTGCTGAAGAGGTATTGCTACCGGGCGAGAGTATATTTGTTGATGTATATTTTTCGCCACAAGACACGGGGCTTATAACCTCTGAAATACTTTTTATCACCAATACAAAGGAGAATTTTGAATTTTTATTGAAAGGCTATGGGATAAATCGTACTTTGTCTGTGAATAATTTGAATATGGAAACTTGCGTGGGAGTGGCAACGTCGGGCAAAATTATAATTGAAAATAATTCACTCAAGGAAGTGGAATTGAATAGAATTCAACTTTCTAATTCACAAAATTTTGTGATTAATACCGAGATTCCCGAGAAAGTGTTGATTCCTATTAAGGGAAAATATGAAATTGAAATTACGTATTTTTCCCAAGATATTTCTTCACAAACATCGGAATTACTTTGCTTTATCGGCAAGGATATTACTCCAGCACTTGTTGCCTTGATAAATGCAAAAGCAAAAAAATACTCGCTTCAGTCAGATTTTTCTCCAGTTTCACAGCAAGCAAAAATTGGAGATACCGTGAAATCAAAAATTATGATTTCGGGAAGTTCGCAGAAATTGATGCAATTTGAGAATGCTTATCATATAGTTGTGGAGTATTCATCAGACTTTTTACGAATAATCCCAAGTTCGGTAAAATTAGGTAAAACATTTAATGGAAAGTTTAAAATCGAAAATCTGAAATCTAATATTTTGGGTAAATTAGAATTGGATTTAACTTGCTTAAACAATAGCGAAATGCTGACTGATGGGGAAGTGATAAATTTCGAGACTGAAGTATTTTTGCCACAAACTGCAAGCAATAAAGGGCAAATAACCGCACGAATTTATCCAAAAAATAACTTGTGTTTTGAATTTCCTAAAATATTTTCCTTTGTGAATGCTCAAATTGGATGCGGCGGAGAACTGCAAAAATACTTGGTGGATAATGAAGATTATTTTCTGAAAGGAATAAGCGAATTAGTTAATGCAGATAATCTTAAATTAGATTATGGAATTGCTTTTGATGGGAAAGTAGAAATTACAATGTTTGACTATACTGGAAATGCAATTTTTTCGGTGGTTGAAAATGACCAGAAAAAAGGAAAATATAGCGTAGATGTAGATTTGACCGATGTTTCAAATGGAATATATTTTATTGTTATGAAGTCGGGTGAATTTAGAATTACTCAAAAGTTTATAAGAATGCAATAGATATATCTTTATTAAAATGAAAAATTTTTAGAAAATTAGTTTGTGGAAAACTTTTTTTTCGTAAATTTGTATTCTTTAATAAAAGCAAAAGTGAAAATGTTAGCATTAGTAGAAATATCGGGCAATCAATTTGAGGTGGAGAAATCCAGAAAATTGAACGTGCCATTATTAGGAGGGGACGAGGGTGATATCGTTGAATTCTCCAATATATTGCTTTTTAACGAAGACGGCAACTTAACAATAGGTGCTCCTTATGTACCTGGCAAAGTATCAGCAAAAATACTTGGCGTAAAGAAAGATGATAAAGTGCTCGTTTTCCATAAAAAACGTCGTAAAGGCTATAGAAAATTAAATGGACATCGTCAAAAATATAGCCAGATTGAAATAATTGATGTAATTAAAAATTAAGAGAGGATACAATGGCTCATAAGAAAGGTGGCGGTTCGTCTAAGAACGGAAGAGATTCGAACTCTCAGAGAAGAGGCGTTAAAAAATTCGGTGGCGAATTTGTAGAATCAGGTAATATAATAATTCGCCAAGTAGGTACTAAATTCCATCCAGGCAACAATGTTGGCTTAGGAAGAGATTATACAATCTTTTCTTTGATTGATGGTGTGGTAAAATTTGAATGGAAAGACAAAGACAGAAGAAAAGTAAGTGTTTATCCCAAAGAATTAGCCAATTAAATAATCAGAAATTTTCCAAATTGAAGAAGACTGCAAAGCAGTCTTTTTTTTTCCTAAGTGAATCTGAAATTGGAAGTTTACGGGAAAAAAATGTGTTGCAATTTTGTTGTTTTGTTATTCTTCGATATTGTGACTTTTGGATTAGGAAAACTTTATTTTAGGAATTGACACTCATATATTTAACCACAAAGAGCACAAAGATACTTCACAGAGGGCACAAAGTTGGAAATAATTGAGTGTTGAGATGTTAAAAAGACGCTTATTTCATTAGAAAATTTTGGAAAGGCTCTTGAAGGTTTTGAAAAACGTAGGAAATTATTAACATTAATTTGTTGATTATTGTTAAATTTGAAAATATGGAAATTAACAGTTAGCAAAAACTGTTTTATGAATAATTCGTCTTTTGAGGTTCAATAACTGTAGAATTGTGGAATTATATTAACAGTGTTGAATAATAAAGCCGATTTAGTTGGATTTTTCGTAAAATTAGGTTCACTTTTATGCAAAAATGGAACTGAATTATGATTTTTAAGATTAATTTTGTAATATGTAAAAAGGAGAATGCACCCGTAGCTCAATTGGATAGAGTATTGGATTCCGGTTCCAACGGCTAAGGGTTCGAATCCCTTCGGGTGTACAGTCCGAAAGGAAAGAAATATTGAGGAAATATGAGTAAAGACAAAGAATTTAAAATGCAAAATCCAGATGAAAATGCATCTGAAACCGTAGCTGAAAACAGCAAAGTAGAGAATTTTATCAAAAAGAATAAGGTGCCGGTTATTGCTGGTGCTGTAATAGTAGTAGTAGCGATTATCGCTGCAGTATTTTGGTTTGGCAATAGCCAAGGTAAAGAAAACGAAGCTTCATTGTTATTGTCGCGCTCGATGTTGATATTTGATTCAGGAGATTATCAAAAAGCATTAGATGGCGATAAGACATTAAAGGTTCGTGGCGAATCTGTCTATGGACTTAAATATATTGCTGATAAATTTAGTGGAACTGAATCAGGTAAATTAGCTGCAATGTATGCAGGCAAATGCTTAATAGAGTTGAATAAAGCAAAGGAAGCTGAAGAGTACTTTGAAATTGCAGCAGGCTCCGAAGCATTTGCGGTTAAGCAAGGATCTTTTTCGGGAATGGCAGTAGTAGCCGAACACGAAAAAGAATTTGGCAAAGCAGCAGAGCTTTACGAACAAGCTGCTGGCTATGCAATTGAAAAAGAAGTAAAAGCAAAGCTATTGTTATATTCAGCTATAAATTATAATGAAGCAAAAAATTCAGAGAAAGCAATATCAAACTTCAAACAAGTTGTGGGATTATCACAATTTTCGGAGTTTGGAGATATAGCAAAATACAATTTAACCAAGCTTGGCATAGAAATTGATTAATAATGTTGTTCAAGCACAATAATACTAAAAAGTGTGTAAAAAACTAAACGAAAATGAAAAATATAATAAATAATGTTAAAATATTGTTACAATTAGCGGAGGTATTATGAAACGATTGTTTCGCTTGAGTATCCTAATGGTCTTTTTGGGGATTCTATCCTTTGGAACTGCACTTTCACAACAAGTGTATGTTTCTGGTAGAATAGCACCAGAAGATGTGAGGATATTTGTAAAAGACTCGGTGTATATAATTGACAGAGACTACGTAGTTAGTGGAACGTTGATTATTGAACCGGGAACCACTGTTTATTTCTACCCACAAGGTAGAATAATCGATTCGACGGGCGGTAGAATTATCGCTGATGGTTACGCATCAACTTCTTACACAGCAAATCCAGGTGGATTAAATCCAGTAGCTCCTGGTTCAATTTATGATGGTTATTCAGATCCAGGCTACTTTTTATACACATCTGGAGCAACAAAAACTGTTAGTGTTAACACAAGCCGTGATATAACAGTTAATCCATCAAAATACAATTATATATTTAATGTTGTATTCGATACATTAAATAAGAAGATTGTGAACTTAGTAGATCCAACTGACCCAGCAGTGGTTGGTGGAAACTATGCAGGTAATAACAATTGGATAGTTGTTACTTTTGAACAAGCAATTATGTGGGAAGCTGCCAGACTTAAATTAGCTGCTACTGACGTAAATATCAAAATGAATCCTTGGTCAAGAATTAACTTGAAACCAATTAACATAACAAACGGCGAAATTAAATTTATTGGTTCACCAGTAAATAATTTCTCACGTGAATGGGGACACATTGTTGTATTGCCTGGTGCACGCGCTGCTTTCTTCCGACATGCATCATTCAATGGTTTCCGTAAGGATACAACAGTTGACAGAACTAATTACTATAATGTTGCTTTGCATGGCTGGGCAGCTACAGTAAATAAAAACTTGATTAACTTAACAAATGGTGCTGGTGGTGCTTTAACATCATTCTCATCAAGAACTTGGTTATTGGATGTTACTTTCAAAAATAACATGGCTCGTTACCGTGGTGGTGCAATGCAATTATTGCAAGCTCCAGAAGGTTATCCAATGTCGGGTGCTTCATTAGGTTATTATGATTTAGATAAAAACCCTAACATTACTAATAAAGACTTAAGCATTTCTTCAATAATCACTAAAAATCCAGTTTTAAGAATAGATAATATTGATGAAACAGTTGCTGAACCTTTAAGCGACTTTGATAGAATGGCTTATGATGATGCTCGTATAGCATTATATTTAGGTAGAATTCGTAACTTGACTTTTGATAGAAACTATGTGCAAATTGCAAATGTTGTTAAAGCTAATATCGGTGGCATCTTAACTACAACAGATGACACTGAAAACCCAGCAGATTACCCACAATTCTACGGAAATGGTGCTTTTGGTGGTGCAGTTTATATTGCAGGTCGTGAAGAAAATCGTCAAATAGAAGTAGGTTTTGGTATCAATGACAAAATTAAAATTGGTGGTTCTTTTGTGAACTTCTCAAAACCAGATGCATTTAAAGCTGACAAAAACTTTGCTGCAAACTTCCAACAAGCTGGAAGTAGCGAAGGTTCACGCGGTGGTGCAATTTATATTGGTGAATATACATCAATGATTTTAGCTGGTGAATTCAAGCAAAATGAAACTAATACTAAATTTATGCAAGATGCTCAAGATGGCAAAAATAGCGGTTATTACTCAATGGGTGGTGCTGTTTATTTGAAAAATACTCAAGGTAGATTGCAAATTCGTGGTGGCGTTCGCCGTGCTGATTATGCTAATCGTACTTTGTTCTATGATAATAGAGCAGGTGCAGGTGGAGCTGTATATATTGACGGTAATGCATTCCCAGAAAAATCACCAATCATTGGTGGAACAGATTTACCATTAGATGCTCGCAACTATGGTTTTGATGTAAAATTTTTAGAAAACAAAGCAATTACTTGGGGCGGTGCTATCTTTACTAACCGTAATTTCTGGACTGCAGGTTCGGGAGGTGTTCAATCAGGTACTTTGATTGGTTATGATGGCAATTATTCAGTAATGTTTGATAAAAATACAGCTGGCTTTGCTGGTGGTGCAATTTATGTATCAATTCCAACAAGCGATGCTACTCCAATATCCCAAAGAACAGTGCAAATGACAAGAACTCGTTTCTTGAATAATACTGTTGGTTTGGACATAAAAGGTGAAAACAGATTAGAAGTTCGCGGTGGTGGAGCTATTTATTCATTGAATGCAGAATTGAACTTATTGCGTGGTGTTGAATTCAACAAGAACGAAGTTCGTAATGCTAACGGTGCTGCTATTGCTTTAATCAACCCAACTAATGATGTTAAGAGATATTATTTAACTGATGTTGATGTTCCTAACTTTGACGAAACTACTGGTTTGGTTGATGGTTATACTTCAACTGACGACATCTTCACTCATACTACAAACATACCTGCATCAGTTTCTATGATGACTCGCTTTATTGATAATAAAGTTAGTTTAGATGCTGATATCTTAGCTGACCAAAGTGGTAGCGGTGCTACTCAAATTTGGGAAGGTATTGATAATGCAACTGAAAGAATGTTAGGAACATATTGGATGGATCCTAATAATGGTGTTGCTGTTGGTTATTTTGGAAAAATTATTCGTTTCCAACAAGCAGGAACAAAATGGACTTATCCTTCAAGCCCAACTTCTTATAGATTAGAAGCAGTTACATTTACTAATTCAGTAACTGGCTATGCTGTTGGTGATAGAGGAACAATCTTAAAGACAGAAAATGGTGGTTATGATTGGAGAATTATTCCTTCAATTCCAACTGCTGCTTGCTTGAAAGATGTTAGCTTTGTAGGTACTGATTACGGTTGGGCAGTAAGTGAAACTGGCGAAATCTTATATACAACAGATGCTGGTGAATCTTGGTCCAAAATTCAACACTTAAGTAATGCTTTAAATAGTATTTTCTTCAAAACAAGTTTAGTTGGTTATGCAGTAGGCGAAAATGGCGCTGTAATGAGAACTAATAACGGTGGTTTTACATGGGAAATCGTTAGCATTCCTGGTTTGAAAGAAGGTTTAAATAAAGTTATTTTTGTTAACAACTCAATTGGTTTTGCAGTTGGTAACAATGGTATTATTTTGAAAACAACTGATGGTGGAAATACTTGGTTGTTTGTAAATAGTGGAACAGCAAATAATTTACAATCAGTTTCATTCTATGGATTTAATTTAGGTTATATCGTTGGCGAATCTGGTGTTGGTTTATTAACAACTGACGGTGGCGACACTTGGACAGCAGCAAATACTGGAACTACTTACAATTTGTATGATGTTAATGCAGTTAATTCTACTTATGCATACACAGTAGGCGATGTTGCAACATTGTTTGGAACAGATGATGCTGGTGCAACTTGGTCGGATTTGAAACCACAAAACGCTGCTTATGTTGACGTTAAACGTTTTCATCAAGAAATTAACTTTGCTGAAAATGGCGTTGGTTTAGGTGCTGGTATCTATATTTTAGATAAATTACAAGGCGAATATAAACCACGTTATGATAGTGTTATGTTCAATCGCGTTCGTTTCGAAGGTAATGAAGCTTACACTGGTTCTGCAATTTATTCTGACAACTATGATATGAAACTTATCTTTACTCGTTCTTTAGTTACTGCTAACAAAGCATTGAGTGAAGTTGGTAAAGAACAAAATTATATTACTGGCGCAGTATTCCAAGATGCAGATAAGAAAGTAAATGGTAACTATGCTTCTTCAGATTTAGCAGCAGCTACAATCTATGGTGAAGTTCAAGGTCCAATTCCTTCAAACTTATTCTCCGAAGCAGCTAATACTATTTACAATAACGATGCAAGATTCCTAATTAGATTACCAGATGCTCCAAATACTAAAGGTATTTTAGCTGGTGTTACTGGTATTGGTTTCGGTGGTACTGATACATTACGCGGAAACTATTGGGGTCATACAGAAGCTGATGTAGATTTGAAATTAGACAATATCAAAGTAAAATTCTACAATGAAAATACAGGCGAAATGGAAGAATACGCTGGCGTAGTTAAAGAAACATTCTTTGTTGCTAAAGGCGATAAAAACTACTTGCCATACTTGTTTGGTGCAACTGCTGATCCAAGAAATCAAGGTCCATTTGAAAAATTTGGAACGCAAATTGAAGGAACATCAGAAGTAGTTAAGCAATTTACTTATATTCCAGTTCCTGCTAAAAACGGAGCAGATGAAAATACTGCTGATGATTTATCAATTCCAGAAAAATACTTGATGTCAGGTCATATCTATGACTTGTATGATAAGGGAACTGATATTAAAACTGCTGATTATAGCAATCGTAGATTAGCTCCAATTGAAGATTTTGCAGTTGGTGTACCTCCAATTGTGACAACTTTTGAAGCTACGAATATGCCATCTTACGGTAAGAACATTAAACGTTGGACAAGAGAACCATATTATGCAGAATTGAAAAATGCACAAAATAAATATGTTTATCCAGAATTAGCTGCATTACAAACTGAATTCCAAGCTGATAAAGATGGTAATTTCTATCATCCAATTGGTTACCCATTATATTTGGAAGCTAATGTAGATTATGCTGGTGATGATAATATTGTTAATAATGATTATCATTTATTAAACCAAACAGTTTACTTTGTAATTAACGAAACTACAGGCGATTATATTCGCGTACCATTGACACAAGTAAGTGAAGTTGCTCCAAATAACGAAAGATTCTGGGCAACAGTTGAATTAGTTCCTGATTTATCCAGAAGAAATGCTAATCCATTAGTTCGTAGAACTGCAGAAGGTTTAGCAAACTTGGGTACTGGTCCTTTCTTGTTAGAAAACTTATACCGTAATCCTTATAAAGAAGATGCTGGAACATTGAAAGGTCGTAAATACATCGCTGATTATGATGAATTTGCAACAGTACCTAATTTATTCAGCAATCGTCCTGGTATGCCAGAATCAAACTTCTTGAATGGTTTATCAAATACTACATATTGGGCTGGTGAAAAATATTCTGCACTACCAGTTAATGTTGGTGATATTGTAAGAATAGTATCAAGAACTACTCTTTGGAGAGAAGGGGCAAATGCAGCTTACGATAAAGGTATTTCATTTGAAATTACTGGCAGCACTGAACCTCCATTGTTTACTGGTAATATTCCTGCATTAGCAGCTGTAACTCCAGTTGAATTCCAAGATAAGATTTTCGTTACTGAAGATAGATCATATCCAGCAGAAAACGAAATGTATTCCAATATGGAAGATCTTTCAAGAAGAGGTAGAGATTCTATTTTGACTGTAACTGCAGTTGATCCTAACTTATTCTACGATCCAAGATCATGGGATGGTACTGATTGGTCAAGCGAGTATGCACAAATTACTTATGATTGGCAAGTTGATCCTTCAACTGGTTTATATCGTTGGTTATTAGTAGATACAGTAAAAGCTTTAGACGGAACAGAATATGGGGCAAAAGGATTTATTAAATTTAAAGGTAACCCTATTAATCCTTACGTGGTTCCAGGTGGCGAAACAGTTAAGGTTGGTGCAGCTAACTATCCTCCAAACTATAGAACTTATGATTCATTACTAAATGTGGGTGCCCCACAAGATGTAATTGATAGATTTATTGAAACATTCCCTTCATATTATAGTTCCCCAATTTATGATGTTGCAAATGCAAGATTTTTGCAACAAGATACAATTGACTTTGGTAAATTATATAGAAGAGAAGCTGAATTCAAATTGTTTGTAGTTGATAGCACCCCAAGATTTTTAGATCCATCTATTGATGAGAGTGAATTAGGTCCTATTTCAATAATCAAAGATTTGAATACTCGTGAAACTGAAGAAAAAACATATACAACTTCTGTTTATACCTGCAATACAACAAGTGATGGTAAACTTATTGCAAACTTAACAGATAAGTTAAGATTCCAAGTTGATTTCAACACTGATGATGAGTTAGAAGATAGCTGGGCAGTAAGCTGGAATTATCCTTATGGTAGAACTGCTTACGGATTTGCTAATGTTGCAATTCGTCCAGGTAATGATACAGCTGCAATAGATACTACTTACTATACTGGTGATGAATTTGGAGAAGGCGGAGCTGGTGAGATAATAACACAAACTAAACCAGCTTGGATGAAATATGATTATATGTATGCTTATGGTTCGGATACATTAGCAGATCCAATGGGTGCAGACTTTACTACTTTCGGTAAGTTGAATATTCGTATTCCTAAAGCAGAAGTAATGCCTTACTTAACTCCTATGGGTGGTACTAACAATGAATTAAATTCAGATACTATGTTTGTAATCGTTGCAAATGATGGTCATAGCGGCATCGCTTTCAAGAGAATGCCATTATTCATCAATATTCAACCTGAAATAACTACTACAAGTTTGCCAGATGCAACTGAAGGTACTGATTACAATCCACAATTATTAGATACAATTAAGCAAATTAAATTTGTTGATCCTAACTTTGGACAAAAACATAAATTTGAATTAATTTATATTGATGATGCAAGAAATGAAATCAGAAAAGATGATTGTTACGAAGAAGCAGGTGTATATGATTTAACTACAATGAAAACAACTCCAAAATGGTTGAAAATCAATCCAGAAAGTGGTATGTTATATGGCACTGCTGGCGTTAAAGATGCTCCAGCTACAATTACTGTAACTGCTGTAATCACAGACGAAAATGGTTTACGCCACTTGAAGCAAATTCAGATGAAAGTTAATGCTGTTAATCATAATCCAAATATTGATGGCGTGCCACCAGTAGCTTGTATTGATTACGGTAAACCTTATGAAGATAATATTACAATTATTGACCCTGATTTAATGAGAAATAATTCCGAAGAAACAGTAACTATTAGATTGATTGATGGAAGAAATAACCAAATTACTTCTGATATGTTAGATGTTGAACCAAAGGTGATCAATGGTGATGGCATAAAAGATACCATTATTGTTAAGATATTTACTAATAACTTTACATTGAATCCAGAACAAGACGGTAAGATTACAATAAAAGTGCTTGCTACTGATAAAGCTGGAATAACAGATACATTAATTTATCGTTTGCAAATTTCACAAGAAACTGATTTTATTTGTAATATAACAGTTACAAATTCAAGAGGTGCTTCTCAAGTATTGCAATTTGGTACATCTTCATTAGCTAACTCCAAAGATGGTGTAACTACTGGTGATGGAACTGATAGCCCTTCATTATTAGGCTTGTTAGATTATCAATTATGTGAATTTGAATTACCTCCAATGCCTCCATTAGATGTATTTGATGCTCGTTGGTCAATTCCATTAAGAAATGGTACTTTGAGAAACATATATCCAGTTGCTCAAGCAGGTATTGATAAACAACAAATTTACAAAGCAAGATTCCAAGCTGGTGGAGAAACTGGTGGAATATCAACATTCTATCCAGTGACAATAGCTTGGAAACCAAAACAAGTTCCAACAATTGATGATGCTGTAGCAAATCCAACTGGATCTACATGGTATATCAGAGACTTCTCTTCAAATGGAAATATTTTCGACTTCGAAATGACAACACCAGACAAGAGATTTAACAAGGCTCCAGACATAATATCTGGCTTCAACGCTAATGATCCTGAATTATTCGAAATAGTTGTTAATAACCCATCATTGAACTCATTTATTATTCTTCACGATGCTTTGAGCAGTGTTGAAAATAATGATGTAGTAGCATTTGGAATTAACAATGTTACTCCAAACCCTGTATCAACAAGTTCAGTAATCAATTACAGTTTAGTAAAATCATCTGAAATGAGAATTGATTTGGTAGATGCATTAGGTAATGTAGTATCAACTATCGAAAGCGGATTTAAACAAGCAGGTAATTACAATATTGAAATGAACAACATTGACAATGCTGGTAGACAATTACCATCAGGTACTTATACTATTAGAATAGTTGCTGATAATGAATCAAGAACTTATCCAGTAGTAATTGTAAAATAATGATTCACTGAGATCTCCCTTGCAAAAGGGGGATCTCGATGATAAACTACGAAAATTAAAAAGGAGTTATATATGAAGAGATTATTCAATATTGCAATAGGCGTGGTATTAATTATGCTTGTTGCTGGGATAACTACTCAATTAAATGCACAAGTTTATGGAGAATTCGACACTGTTAGAGTTGTTAGCTCCATTTACGAGCCACTTCCAATATCAGATGGACAAAATGGCGTGGTAACCTTACCAAAAACTTCATTTGTAAAAATTGGTGGAGGCGAAGAAGATCCAGATGATGGATATGCATTAATAAACATAGGTTTTGATTTCGAATTTAACGGCGAAATTTATAACAAAGTTTGGATTAATGTAAATGGCTTTATTACTTTTGGTAAAAAAGAAAATAATGTGGTTTCGCAGCCACCATTCCTAGCCCCAAAAGATAAAGAAGGTTTATTTTTAGATGCAAACTCTTATCCTGTAAATGTTATTGCACCATACTGGGGCGATCACTACTATAGAGATATTGAAGATAAAACAGCCGCCGGTTTTATGGAATCTGAAATCAAGTACTTTACAAACGGGCAGAAATTAATCATCGAATGGAAAAATTTGAATATCAATTATAGATATGATAATAAGAACTTGAAAAATAGTATTGGAAATTTCCAAGTTGTGTTATACAAATCAAATGATGAATTTTCAAGCCAAGGCGACATCGAATTCCATTATGGATCAGTTGGTGGAAATCCATATTTAACTGATACGGACGATGATAGAATTAATACAAAAGGCTGTGCTATTGGTATGAAGGGCGAAGGTAAATTAGTTGGTGAAGATGCTGATTATTTAAACGCATTTATTAATGATATGTATTTGGTTGCAAATCCAACAGTTGAATATTATGAAGTAACACGCTCACGTAAATTATCAAACAATTGGCCCCCAACTGAACCATTGAAGGAAGCAAAATACTATTTCAAAGCTATGAAGAGATTTAATGTTGAAGAATGGTGGGGTGATGGCGATGTTGATTATTCAAAAGCACCAGGCAATAAAGACTATAATTACGGCTATCCATTACAGAATCGATTTGTAACTGTTAATGATGCACGCTTGATTTTGAAATCAATTGCACAAGAAAAACCATTGGATCCAATCCGTCGTCGTTCAGCTTATCATGGCGATGTTAATCACAATGGACGCTATTACTATGATGCATTTAGTGTAAAGAAAAATATCTATACAAAAAGTTTAAGTTATGCTGATGATTTACCAGCAGAAGTTAGTTCTATCAAACAAATTTTATTTGAAGTAACTGAATTTGATGCTGCATTAATATTAGGTTATATGGCAGCTAAAGTTCCTACATTACCTTGGATGTTAGATACTATGTTGATTGTTGGGAAAGTCAATCCAAACATTGCTTCATTAGATTTAGATATGAATGTAGAATCTTTAGGAAATGGCTATTACAATGTACCAGTTTATACAACAACTGATGTAAATGGCCCTATTTCTGTAAGATTCAATATTGATGCTGAAATTATTTCTGTAAATTCATCATTGATTAACGCATATAATAATGGCAATTTAGTGTTAGCTGGTAATGGAGAATTTGATAATAATTCACCTATTGCTACCGTAACAATCAGAACTGACAATACAGAACTTTTAATTTCAGATGCAAGAGTTAATGATGAACCAAAATCATCTAAAAAATTAGCTTTAAATAATACATCTGTTGATGAAGTTAATGTTGTTTTATCTCAGAACCCAATCGTAAATGATAATGCTTCTATTATTGCAAATGTAAATGCAAGTGGATCTTATAAATTATCAGTATATGATATGTTAGGGAATGAAATATCAGTATTGTTTGATGGTAACTTAGAAAGTGGTGTTTATAATTTTAATTTAAACACTGCATTATTATCAAATGGAGCTTATTTCTATAATTTAACAGGTAATGGTAAAACATTAACTGGAAAAGTTATTGTAAATAAATAATGAAAAAACTTCTCTTGTCGGTAATTATTATCGTTGTAACTTTAATAGTTACCGGCAAGAATTTGTTCTCAAAAAATATAGCAAGAATTGTAGTAAATAAAGAAATAAATCTCTGTGATTCTAATTCTAAAACTTTTATTTTCGTTGTAGATATTGGAATGATAGAAAAAATTGATTCACTATATGGTTTTGATTTGGATATAAAATACGATCCAAGTAAAGTGAAGATCTTAAGTTATTTGAAATCTAATTCATTATCGGAGCAATTTGAACAAAGTTCCTTTTCATTTGGTGCAGATACTAATCATATTCGTGGTTATGCTACAACATTCAATTTTAATGCTCCTCCTTCTTATGGTGATTCAATTTTAATTGGATTTTATGCTGAATGGATTGGTGAAAGAAATTGTGAAGATTCATCTTTAATTGAACTTGTAGATATTAATTTTACAGAAGAATTTAAAAAAGAATATCTGAACCAAAGTGAATTTGTGCGAACTTCTTTATCGAGGAAGAATCATAAGGAAATAATCAAGGCTACGTTTAATGTTGATAGTGTTGGATTGGAAGAAAATCAGCAATTATTCAACTTTGAATGTAGGATAGAATATCCAAAGATTGAAGCAGGAAAAAAATTAAAAATTCAATTCAATCAAAGTGATACTATCAATATTAAAAGTGTTAGTTCCGAATGCGCGGATTGTATTAAGTTCTTTGAAAATAACATAGTAAGCTTGGTTTTACCGGGAAATGAACAAGAATTTACAATGTTAATTAATGCTGAATATAATTTAGCTGATTCGCTTGATAAATATATTTTTGGTATAGATACTATTGATTTTTATGATTGTAATTGTGTTGGAAGGTATGAGTATGATTTAATTGAGATAACCAAACACATTACACCAGAAAGTATAAATGTGGAATTTTCTGAAAATGGTATTATTTCTTTACAAGTTGGAGCTATATTTTACTTGTATAATTATGAAGGCAAACTAATAGAAAACAAACAAGTTCTTGAAAGTGATTCTAAATTTTTAAATTTGAATAATTTTCAAGGGAGTGTTTTCTTTCTAATAGTAGAAAAAAATATAAATAAAATTGAATATAAAAAAATCTATAAATGTTATTAATAATTAATGAGGAGTTTATAATGAAAAAGATTTTCTCAATATCGCAATATGGAGCGAAATTCGTAGGGTTGCTTTTAATTGCTGCTTTTCTATTTAGTGTAGAAGCCGGAGCTATTGCAACTAAACCACAAGCACCCTTGCTTTCTCTAACTGGCGATGCAGATGGATATGACGCTTTTGTATATCCCGACGGTAGATTATGGATACCTCCATCATCTACAAAAACTCGCGAAATTCTTGTTCCTGTTTTTATACAGAACAACTTTTTCACTTTCAATGCAAACGAATACATTGTTCCTCCAATTTACAGCTTTAAATTTTCAGTATTTTATGATGCTGCTGCTGTTCAAGCTGTCGGAGTTCTTCAAAATCATCCACAATATATGGAAGATTTTCTATTTTTGAATGGAACAATTGATGAAGATCCCCCTTATTCAGCTGGCTGGAATGTTAACTGGGACGACAGGGAAGATTTAAATTATTGGAAGTATATGGACGAAGATACTTGGAACCAAATTAAAGATGCTCCAGGTAGTCAAGTTAAAAGAGGACGTAGAATGAGCATCACTGGTACTTCCGTTATGCCAATGCGTACTAATGATAAATTAACTACTGATTCATGGTATGTTTTAATTTATTTGAAATTTAAAGTTGTAGGTAAATTGAATATTGGCGATCCAAATACAACTTATTTACAAACTCCTATGTATATTGCTCCAGACGAAATCGTATATAATGATTTGGATATTACTAAAAACCCAGTATATAAAGGATTCACACATATTTATAAAAACCCATTATCTGACTATCCAGCTCTTCCGTCACATCCTGGCTTAGCAGGTTTGGATAATGAAGGTATGATTCAAGAAGACTTATTCTTGAAAGAACCTTATAAACCAGGTTCAATTATGGTAAGAATTTCCAATGGTGAACCTACTTTTGAATTCCCATCAGATGTTAATGGTGGTTATACAATCAGCAAATTAAGTGAGGCAGAATACGAATTAGAACAAGTTATTACAATTGACTCCGGGAATACCGCTAAAAGCAATTCATTGCAAATATTATTAGCCAATGGAGTTGAAAGAACTCGTTTGAATTATATTACAGTTCAAACTAATGAACCTTGGTTGTTCACTGCTACTCAAGCAGATAACAAAGCAAAAAGATTCCGTTCCATTCGTTATATTGATAATGATATTTTAGGTACTTTATTAGATCCAGCTGGTGCAACAACAACTGACGACGGACCATTATATTTAAACATTATTTGCGATCCTACTAAATTGGACAATAATGGTTATGATGAAAAAACAGGTCTCTATTATGGATACATTACTTTCAAATCACCCTATGCAAAATATGAAAATGTTAGATTGAAAGTTAAGTTTATTTATATTCGTCCTCCTTATGAACCTAAAGGTGCAAATAACACCGAAGGTACAGTTAGTGGTATTTATATGAATATCCGTAACTCTCGCGGCGATAATGGAGATAATAAGATGTTAGTATTTGGTACTGGACATAGAGCAACTGCTGGAGTAGATTCATTATTTGGTGAATTCCATCCATCAACTGGCTTGTCAACAAATAACTTTGATGCTCGCTTCTTCCCATATCCACCTATATACAAAGATGAATCTATTAAATATCCAAATGGATTTGGTGATTTCTCACCAAATGCAAGAGCACCTTGGGCAAATTCAAGGGATATTAGAGATTACAACTTAAACGGGACACATATATATTATGTAAGATTTAATGCTGACGGCGATGCTAACTATCCAGTAGTTTTAACTTGGGATACAAGACAATTCCCCGATGGAGCTCGTTTATTTATTCGTGATACTGCAAATGGTAAATTATTCCCAGCTGTAGATATGAGAACTTCTACTCCAATTGACGGACAAGGATTTATTCGTTCATTTACTTTTGCTGATGCAAGTATTTCAAGTTTCTTAATTGAGTATTCATTGCCAAAAGAAATTAAATATGTTGACCAAGATGATAAGCCAATTATAAAACGCGGATGGAACTTATTGTCATTGCCAGTTCGCCCAGTTAATGCTACTTGGAATGTATTCTATCCAAAAGCTATTAATGTGCCTTATTTCTTCTCCCAAAATCAATACCAAGAAGAAACTGAATTACGTCCTGGTGTTGGTTACTTTGTAAAATATGGCGATGATGTTGATAAATTATTCTCTGGAACTGAAATTCGGGATATTCAAGCTCCTTATGATTTGGTTAAAGTACACGAAGGAGACTTGCAAGACGTAGATGATCCAACTATTCGTGGTGGATGGAATGCAATCGGTGCTTTATCATTCCCAATTAATATTACTGAAATTGAATTTACTAAATACGAAAACTCAAATGTTCCTTCTAATGCTTATGTTTTGAAATATGGTGTATGGTCATACAAAACAGATAGAGGCTATGAAGAAGTATCACAATTATTACCAGGTTTAGGTTATTGGATTAAAGTTAATAGTGTTGGCTACTATAAATTAGTTGCTAAAAATATCCCTGGTAAGATGTCAGTTAATGATTCAAAGTTTGATATACTTAACGCTTCAACTAAATTAACTATCCGTGATAATGCTCAACACGAAAGCGATTTGTTCGTAGTGAATAATCCTGCTGTTGAAAACAGAACATTTGAATTGCCTCCAGCTCCTCCAGCTGAATTGTATGATGTTCGCTTTGCTGGCAACTTATATGTTGGTAAAAATGATGTTGAAACTATTCGTTTGCAAGGTGTTTCTTATCCATTAGCTATCGAAGTTAGCAATACTAATGATGTATATACTTTCTCCGATGCTATTACAGGCGAAATTTTCGGTTCAACTAATAATAACAAATCAGTTGTTATTTCCAAATCTTCAACTAATTTGATTAAAGTAGAAAAGACAAGTGCTGTTGCAAATTCTGGCGTTAGTGTTTATCCTAATCCAGTTGTTTCCAACGCAACTGTTGAATTCGCTGTAAAAGAAACAGGTAATGTAACTGTTAAGTTATACAATGAAGTAGGAACTGAAATTATGACTATCGTTGATGCTCAATATAATGCTGGTGTTTACACTACAAGTATCGATGCTTCAGCTTTAAGCAATGGTTCATATATTTTGAAAGTATCTAACGGTTCAAATTTGACAATTTCAAAAATCAATATTTTGAAATAATATTTAAATAAATAACATTTAGGGTAGTGGTTTTTCTGCTACCCTTTTTTTTTAATTAAAAATTAATTTCATTTTTAATTATGCAATAAAATATGAAAAAAATACTTTTATTATTTGCTTTATTCTTGGGAACGATAATAAATTTATCTGCACTTGATACTTATTTCCAAATTAAGCTAAAGAATGGTGCCGGTCAAGAATGGAATAACTTGATTTTTGGTGTTTCTGATTCAGCAACAGCTGGAATGGACTTGGGTTTGAATGAGAAAGAAATCCCAGATTTTCCTTTTCCAAGTGGAGTTTTTACTGCTGTTGCATTAACTTATGATTCTACGGAGCAAAAAGATATATGGTCTTACCGTAGTGTGTTTGGAAAACCTCAAGACTCAACCTTATTTATGGTTCGCTACCGTTTTAGATTGTTCTTTGGTGGTTCGAATACCGTTACTATGAGATGGGCTAATTTGGATAAGCACATAAATTCTGCGTACTTAATTGATAAGTGGGGTGGCAACTGGCTTAATGTTAATATGAAATTGCAAGATTCTGCCGTTATCAGCGAAACTCTCGTGGATCATTTTGATGTAGTTGTTGTTTATGATTTCGCTGATGTAGGTGTAGTAAATTATCAAGATAAAAATATCAGTATTTATCCAAATCCAACATCAGAATTTTGTGTTGTTCAGTCACACAATTTAACAAAATCTATTGAGATTTGTAATATTTTTGGTGAAATTTTGTCTTATAATAATGTTAATGATAATTTTGCAAAAATTGATTTACGAAATCTAAAACCTGGACTTTATTTTGCAAGAATAATTGATGCAAATGGTTATATTTCAATAAATAAGATTATTAAAAACTAATTATGCAACAAGAGAATACTAAATTTCCATATTACAAAAGAGAATACGATAGGGAGCAAGCAATAAACGTTGTTGAAAAGCGAGTTATTTTTTTATCTGTTGTTATTCCACTTCTGAACGAAGAGGAGTCATTACCAGAGCTTACTAACGAAATTGTTACTGTTCTTTATGAAAATAAAATATTAGATTACGAGATAATTTTTGTTGATGATGGTTCAAAAGATGGTTCTTTCGAAGTAATCAAAAATTTGCGTAAGGAAAATAATCGTATTCACTGCATTCGTTTCCGTAGGAATTATGGTAAGTCCGCTGCTTTGTCGGTTGGATTTGAACAAGCAAAAGGTAAATTTGTTGTAACTATGGATGCAGATTTGCAAGACGATCCTAAGGAAATTCCCGCACTTTTAGCTAAACTAAAAGAGGGCAATGATTTGGTTTCAGGTTGGAAGAAAAAGCGATACGACCCAATCTCAAAGACTCTTCCATCTAAATTATTCAATGCAGTTACGTCAATGGTTAGTGGAATAAAGCTACACGACTTTAATTGCGGACTGAAAGCCTATAGGAAAGATGTAGTTAAGTCACTATATGTTTATGGGGAGATGCACCGCTATCTTCCTGCTTTGGCTTATATGGATGGATATAGAGTAACAGAAATACCTGTGCAACATCACCCACGAAAATATGGGCACACTAAATTTGGGCTTTCTCGCTTTTTATATGGCTTTTTAGACTTATTAACTGTGCTTGTTACAGCAAAATATATGAAAAGACCATTGCACTTTTTTGGGCTTGTCGGCTTTATTCTCGCCTTTCTCGGTATTATTGTTGATGGTGTACTTACAGCTCAATGGTTTATGGGTGATACTAATTTAAGCAATCGTCCATTACTTTGGTTTGGTATAGCTATGATAATAGTAGGTGTCCAATTTATTTCGCTTGGCTTGATTGCAGAACTTATCATTAAATATAATATGGTAAATAATAAAAATAATAATTACAGTATAATTGATAGAATTTAGCTTATGAAAATTAAAATATTACACCTCGTTGCATTTAGCTTCATTTTTGCATTAAATTTGAATGCTCAAATCTTTAAACATACATCAGTTGCAATTGGATTATCCACGGCGCAAATGATAAATGATAATCCTGCTGCAAAATCAATTCAACCAAGTAGTTCTGACGAACCAATTGTCTTTGGTGGTGGCTTTGTTGGAGCACAGCCGGGTTTTGAAGTTAGAATAACAACCCCATTTTCCGATAATGATAGATGGAGAATTCCTTATGGTATTGATTATCAATTCTATACTGCAAAGGAAAGAATTCCTATCGGAAGAAATATAGAAGATAAAAGATTTCACTCAATGCAAATTATCACCCCATTTCTCGGTGTAAATTATGTTCTACAAGATTTAGAATATTTGAATGCAAAAACTTATGTTAGTGCGGAAATGAGACTTGCAATGATTAATAATATCGTCAATAGATTGGAGGAAAATTATTTTTTCTTAGATCAATTTGATACTACTATCAATTATGCAACAAAAGGTAATGCCACTCGCTTGGGGGGAATAGTACGAGTTGGAGTGGAAGCAATGCTTTTCAATCCACTTGAGTTGAATGCAAGCGTAGGTGTCTCTTTAATGAATGCGGTTTTCCGAGATGATGCTCGGCGAGAACTTCTTACTCCATTCAAATTATTCGAAACACAAGAAAGATATTTGTGGAATTTAAACTTTTCTTTACTATTTCAGTATACTTTTTAGTAAATTTGTATTTTTACAAATTACTATTTTTAGATGTTATATAAAACTGACTGCCGTTTTTTTCGTGGCGATATTCCTTGCAAACCCCACAAGCAATATGGAGTGCATTGTCAAAATTGCGATTATTACCAAAAAATTGATTATCGCATTTTGATTATCAAACTTGGTGCTATTGGCGACGTTATCCGCACAACTCCCATTCTTACAAAGATTAAAGAATTGCATCCAAATGCCGAAATTTGGTGGATTACTTATTCGCCCGAAATACTTCCAAAAATCGTTGATAAATCTTTATATTTCAATTTTGAAAATTCATTGATTGTACAAAATATTGAATTTGATTGGGCAATAAATTTAGATAAAGATTTGCCGGCTGTTTCGTTAATGAATTCAATTAAAGCCAAAAAGAAAACTGGCTTTTTTCTTGAAAATGCTCGTCCTGCACCATTAGATTTAACTGCTCAACATAAATTCAATACGGGACTATTTGATGATATTAGTAAAGAAAATACCAAGTCTTATCCAGAAGAAATTTTCGAGATTCTTGGCTGGCATTTTAACGGGGAGGAATACCTTCTTGATTATGATGATTCTATCACATTTGAAATTAGAAATGATAATAAGAAAATAATTGGATTGAATACTGGTTGTGGGGCTCGGTGGACTGCTCGTTTGTGGAGCATTGATAATTGGGAAAAATTAATTAAAATGCTTCAATCTAATGGTTATTATCCTTTACTTCTGGGCGGTGAAGCAGAGAACGAACGAAATTTAGAATTGCAACGCCGAACTGGTGCTGACTATTTGGGATATTTTCCTTTGCAACATTTTATTACATTGGTTTCGCGAATTGATTTGCTTGTAACTGGCGTTACTATGGCATTGCATCTTGGAATTGGACTTAAGAAAAAAGTAGTTTTGTTCAATAATATATTCAATCCAAATGAATTTGAACTTTATGGACGTGGAATTTTGGTGCAACCAGATAAGGAATGCCATTGCTACTTTAAGGGTAAATGCGAGCATAATGAATACTTCTGTATGGATTATTTATATCCTAAAACTATTTTTGAAGCGATAAAAGAATTGATGGCATAATCAAATAATATATTCCATCTGCCTGAGAGGGTTAGAAGTAGTTTCTGATAAAATACATAGCCCACGAATTTATTCGTGGGAAAATATTAAAATGAACCTTCCGAAGGTTTCCAAACCTACGGAAGGTTAAAAAGAAAATTTATTAGTTGCTGTCTCAAGAGTCAGTTTT
>DYLM01000124.1 GCA_020722095.1 Chloroherpeton thalassium | reverse complement strand
TACTAAGGTTAATAATGAGGATAAGGTTTTTCTATGTTATGTAATTCCCTCAAGCAATATCTTGATTGATGGAAATTGTTTTGTAAAAGCTGACTTATGAGACTGCCTCAATTATCGTGAAAATGTATTTATTGCTACTACTTGGGTGGGAATTATAGCAAATTAAAATATGATAAAGGCATTTCTACTTGAATCGCTCTAATTTAGCATAGGCTGCCATAATTTGTTTGCGACCGACCGATTTAAAATCAATAGTTAATTTTAATGCTTGTCCTTGTCCACTTATTGCAGAGATTCTTCCTTCTCCAAAATATGAATGCATCACAATATCACCGAGTTTATAAGTAGGCTCGTCTCCAATTTGTGAGTAATTGTCGTTGTGAGGCTCGTCAGCATAAATATTCGTTTTGGGAGCATTCTGTTTGAAATTTGGCTTGGCATTTTTGCTATAAAAATCATTTGAAGTTTGCAAGTAAGATGGCGATTTCTTTCTAAAATTATTCCAATTCAAGAAATTAATATCAATTTCGTATAAAAAATTGGAAGGTGTTTGATAAGTATATTCTCCAAATCTTGCTCGCCTTTTTGCATAAGTTAAAAATAATCTTTTTTTAGCACGAGTAATTCCAACATAAAACAACCTTCTTTCTTCTTCCTCTTCTTCTTTGCTATTTTTTGAACGAATAATTGGAAAAAGCCCTTTTTCCATTCCTGCTATAAATACAACAGGAAACTCCAACCCTTTTGCTGTATGGAGTGTCATCATTGCAATTTTATTGCCCTCAAATTCCTTTGTATCAAAATCGGTAAGCAGTGAGATTTGTTGCAAATAATCGCTAATTGATTGATTAGGATTGTCCTTACCAAATAAGATAATGTCATTCACCAATTGCTCGATATTTTGCCAACGTTCGGTCATTTCCCGAGTATCAATTTCCTTATACATTTGGAAAATACCAGTTGCTTCCAAAAAAGCAGGAACTACATCTTCCAAAGTACCTTCTTCCAGATCTTGACTATAACGATTAATCATTTCGGTAAAGTTCTTCGTAGTAATTTTAGTTCTTGCTTGAAGTTCGGAGATTTTATCTGAATTAGACATTGCTTCGAATAAAGAAAGCCGATTTTTTGAGGCAAATTCCATTATGTGATCAAGTGATGTTTTTCCAATTCCACGTGGCGGTTCATTAATAACTCGTAATAATGATACGCTATCATTTTTATTGACCAAAAGACGCAAATATCCAATAATATCCTTTATTTCCTTGCGTTGATAAAAAGACAATCCACCAAAAATCTGATAAGGAACATTATATGTTCGCATTGCTCTTTCTAAAAGAAGCGATTGAGCATTTGTGCGATAAAGAATGGCAATATCGCTATATTGAATGTCTTGCTTAATTAATTGCATAATTTTATTGGCAATCAAACTTGCTTCGGTATTATCATCATCAGCATCAATCACATCAATTTTATTTCCCGTTTCGTTATTAGTCCATAGTTTCTTTTTTATTTGATTAGGATTATTAACAATAAGTGAATTTGCAGCATTTAAAATTGTAGAAGTAGAACGGTAATTTTGCTCTAACCTAATTTGCTTTGCAGCAGGAAAATCCTTCAAAAAGTTGAGAATATTCTTGATTTCGGCGCCTCGCCAGCGATAAATACTTTGTGCATCATCACCAACGACAAATAAATTGCTATGTGCTTTCGCCAGATTCCAAATGATACGATATTGTGGGCGATTTGTATCCTGAAACTCATCAACAAGTATATACCTAAATCTATCTTGATATTCCTTGAGCACGGCTGGAAATTGAGTAAATAGAACCAAAGTATTTAGCAATAAATCGTCAAAGTCCATTGCTTTATTTTCGCGTAATCTATTTTGATATTCTTCATAAACCCGAGCAACTACTTTTTCGTAACTTGTAGAAGCAATATTTTTATATTCATCAATAAATACCATATCATTTTTCACACGCGAGATAACTCCGTGAATAGATGCTGGAGTGATGTCCATTATGCTTAACTTCAAATCTTTGATAATTTGCTTTATTAAAGAATTCGAGTCTTCTTGGTCGTAAATTGTAAAGTCGCGTGGATAATTTAAATACTCTGCTTCGTAACGAAGAATTCGAGCAAAAATGGAGTGAAATGTACCAGCCCAAATACGATTAGCAACTTGGTAGTTTAGAATTTGCCCAATACGAGCAGTCATTTCTTTGGCAGCTTTATTTGTAAACGTAAGAGCAAGAATCTCGGAAGGTTCTATTCCGGAATAAATCAAATGTGCAATTCTGGTGGTAAGAACTCTGGTTTTGCCCGAACCAGCACCAGCAATTACTTGTACTGGACCATTAACTACGGTTGTGGCTTCTTGTTGCGGTGGGTTCAAACTTTTTATAATACCAAATAATTTATCTTCAATATCCATTATGATCTCTATTAAATTTAGGTATTTTTTTGCTAAATGAACAAAAACTTGCTTGAAAGTTGCCTTATAAGTCCAATAACTTGTAACTTTGTCATTCCTGTGCAAACGGGAATCCACTAATAGAGAGGATTTGTGGTTTCCCGCTTTCGTGAGAATGAAAGCAAAACTGATTAATTATACAACCTCTGACAACAATATCTTATGTCGGAACTACAAATTAAACTCTTGGACAAATAGCAAAAAATATAAATATAAATTTAATTAAAAATAAAAAATCTCAAGGAAAATGTTAATAAGTTAAAGTTTTATAATTTTGTTTATGATTACAAAGCGTAATTGAAGCCAATGCCCATATTTTCTTTTATTTGTAATCTTGGACCAACGCCAACTTGAGTTTTTCCTCCATTTATTTTTTTATAGATTGGAATAGGAATATCCTGATCGTAAATAAAATGTAAAAATATGTTTGCCGAAATATAATCATTAACTTTGAAATGAATCATATTCTCGGAGTTTATGTCGATGTTCCGTCTGTTATTAACATCTGGGTCGGTGTAGTTATTGAATAAATCTAATTTGGTATTTACTTTAATATTTTTCATAGGCTCGAAAGTATAATTGATAGTTGTTCCAACACCAAAGTCAAATCTGAATGTCTTACCTTTCTCAAGAATATTCCCTTCTGCATCATATTTAGCAGGAGTAACACCATAAGCACCTGCATTTGCCAGTTCTTCGTTATTCACAAATGTCATTCTACCTGACAATGGGGAGAAACTAACCGATAGATTTGATCTTGGTTTAAAATCAATACCAATACCAGCAATTAAATAGGCGGGAGCGAAGAACCGAGAAACAACATCGCTATCATTTGGATACTTGTAACCTTTATCAAATTGAGTTTTGAAGTTTACAAACATAGAATAATAGTAGTCTTTGATTGCACGATAGCCCATTTTTGACACCAAATCAATTTTATCTTCATTTTTTCGAAATGAATAATTTTCACTCGTAAGAAATCCATAGCCAACATCAGCAATATTTTCCCAAATAAAGTTAGTATCCACGCTTACATATTTGAGATTATAGTTGAATAAACCAATTAATGAAATTTGATTTTCACCACCTTGTGCCCAATTTGAAAGAAGCATCTCGTTCAATAAAGTTGAGAAATTTCCTTTGCTTGACCAAATTCCTGCTGAAAAAGATTGTTGAGTGAAAAGCAATGATGCAAGAATTAGTATATATATGAATTTTTTCATTTTTAACTACCTTAATAACACAAAATTAAGAATATTCAATTAAAACATACTCATTTAATTTATTTCTTCTTTGTTTATATCAGTAAAATTACAATAAAATTAGTAATTTAGTGTTTATATAATTATAAAATTTAATTTAAAAAAAATGGCAATAGAAAGAAAAACAGAGAAATTAGACTTCGAGAAAGTCTGGCTTATGTTCCAAGAAACCGACCGAAAATTCCAAGAAACAAAGGAATTGATGGAAAAATCTTCGCTTGAAACAGACCGAAAGTTCCAAGAAACAAACAGAAAATTCCAAGAAACAAAGGAATTGATGGCAAAATCTTCACTTGAAACCGAAAAGAAGTTGAGGAAATTAGAAACTCTTTTCACATCGCAATGGGGCAA
>DYLM01000123.1 GCA_020722095.1 Chloroherpeton thalassium | reverse complement strand
TAAAGTTTGTAAAGTTGAAAGTAATCCCGAAGGGATGAAAATATTATAGAAAAGTGAAAAAATCCCCATCACAGAGGGGAAATTGCAGGAGATCCCCGTTTGCACAGGAATTACAACCCTATAATTTCAAATTTTCAAATTTTCAATTTTAACAATGCACTCTCAATTTTATAATTCTAATTAAACTAATATTCTGTTTTATTCTTCTAACTACAAATAATACTATTACTTAAAAAAAAGTGAATATGGAACATTTTGTATGGGATATATCGCCCGAAATTTTCAGAGTTGGACCATTAGCGGTTAGATGGTATGGGTTGCTCTTTGCACTCGGTTTTATTATTGGTTATGAACTTTTTCAATGGTTTTTCAAAATTGAAAAACGCAATTTAAAGGACATTGACAAATTAACAATTGTGATGATAATTGCAACAGTTGTTGGTGCTCGGCTTGGTCATTGCTTCTTTTACGAGCCACAATATTATCTGGCAAACCCCATAGAGATTTTGATGGTTTGGAAAGGTGGATTGGCAAGCCACGGCGCCGCCATAGGAATTTTACTTGGTATTTGGATTTTCGTCCTTCAAAACAAACAATACAAGATGATGTGGATATTGGATAGACTTGTTATTACAATTGCTTTGGCGGGTGCATTGATAAGACTTGGAAATTTCTTTAATTCCGAAATATTGGGTATCCCGAGCGATTCCTCTATTGCAATAATTTTTGCCAATATTGATCAAATTCCCCGACACGCTGTACAATTGTACGAATCAATTTCTTACTTATTAATTTTCGTTTATTTACTTTTTGTATATAATCGCCATCGGGCACAATTACCAGATGGAAGATTATTCGGTGCATTTTTAACATTAGTATTTGCAGCGAGATTTATACTTGAATATTTCAAAGAATTCCAAACAAGTTTAGAAAACGATATGATATTAAGGATGGGGCAGTTATTAAGCATTCCTTTTGTTTTAGTAGGCTTGTATTTTTGGATAAAATCATACTTGCCAAATAAAACATCAAAAATGCAATAATGATTTCAGAACTTCGTTTATATCCTCAGTTCTTTATTTGAGAAATATGGGGGTGTGCTGGATTCGACGGGGTGATGAATATTGTTAGTTGCATACCGAGCTTGGCTGGTGTTGCTCGTTAATAAAATCAGTCGGTTATAAATGCCAACGAAAACTACGCTTTAGCTGCCTAAAAAAAACAGGTGCTAACATTCACTAACAGCCTGCCGATTGGCAGTTAATTGGGTGTCGAAAACAAATCGGATTGGAAAATTGCTTGATTTGGGTAATTTTCTGAAAAATACAAATCAAAAGGTGCAAACGCCTGTTAGCCGGCAAGTTGCACTTTAAACAAAGGTTAACTATGTATGTAGAAGCTGCAGTTGCAACATTTCGGACCCGGGTTCAACTCCCGGCACCTCCACCAAATCTAAATATAAATGAATTAATTAGACATTTTTCAATATAAACCACATACTGATTGGAGACTTGTTTTAAGTTTTTCTTATTTGTTGCTTAACACCTTAGATTAAAATAAATTTTTTAGGAGCGTTTGAATTTGTGATAATGCATTATTTCCTCAAACACTAATTCCACCGAGCTAATTATGTCCTTAAAACTGTTATAATTAGGAAATTTAAATCTTCGCGTTCTATCAATAATCGTGCAGATCTCCCCACACCAGACACTCTAATGGATATCAATCCCACATTGAAAGTGTTTTTCTCCCTGCCTATGGGCAACTCAAAAACCTTTAATGCTATCACTTTAAGTGGGTAAAACCCTATTTCCAATGAGATGCTTAAGGTTTATCCAAACGCAGTCGATGAGATGTTCAAGATTGAGAGGCAGGGCATGACGCAGACCACTCTATCCATCACAAACAGCTTTGGGCAGACTGTGCATAAATCAGCATTTGGGGCAGGAGAGCAAAATAAGGAGCTTCCATTTGAGGATGCGACTGCTGGGGCTTATTTCATAAGAGTGGTATATCCCCTGATGGGAGAGCGGAAATAAGTAAATTTGTGGAGGTATAAGGTAGAAAAATGAGAAGCTGTCTCGTAAGTCCAAAATATTTCAAAATTGTCATTCCCGTGCAAACGGGAATCCACTGCCAGAGTGGATTTATAGATTCCCACTTTCGTGGGAATGACAGAAAAATCAACTTATGAGACAGCCTCGGCTGGGGGTGAGGATACATTTGGATTTTTTTATCTTATTAATTATATTCTAATTGTATTCTCGTTCATATTTTCTAAGGATTTACAAATGGCAGCTAAACATTGTCCTGCTAACATTCCATCAATTACTCTGTGATCATAAGTGATTGAAACATAAGCCATTGACCGAACTAATATCATATCATTGCCCATAATCTCTTTTACAACTGGACGCTTTTGTATAGCACCAATTCCCATAATTGCCGTTTGAGGTTGATTGATTACAGGAGTGCCGAATAGCGTGCCAAAAGTGCCTACATTGGTAACTGAGAATGTTCCACCTTGAATATCATCTGGATTCAACTTCTTATTCCTTGCTCGAGTAGCTAAATCATATATAGAACGAGCAATTCCAGTGAAATTCATCTCCTCCGCCTTCTTGATAACTGGAACTATCAGATTGCCATCATCAAGAGCAGTTGCGATACTTAAATTTATATGTTTAAACTTAATAACATTATTCCCATCAACACCAACATTCACGCCAGGGAATTGCTTGA
Source organism: Chloroherpeton thalassium (assembly GCA_020722095.1). Lineage (GTDB taxonomy): Bacteria > Bacteroidota > Ignavibacteria > Kapaibacteriales > UBA2268 > GWF2-33-9. Next base: position 1,351 of record DYLM01000123.1, on the reverse strand, counting down.
TACCATCAACAGCTGCATTTGCAAAGAATGGAGTGAAAGTCAATTTGAAACCTTCTTTTTTGAAGAATTCATCTTTGTATTTATTGCGGAAATTAACAATATCAGTAACATCAGCTTCTGCAACACTTGTTACGTGAGCCGAAGTAGATTTGCTGCGAGTCATATGCTCGGAAATAAGTTGGCGAACTCTGTCCATTTTAATAACTTCAAATTCACCTGCAGCGCGGAAAATGGGATTAATCTCACCCTCATAATTTGGTGAAGGTTCAGCTTTAGGTTTTGGAATAATAACGCTCGGGGCCTGTGGAGCAGCAAAAGATTGTTGAGATGAAGCTAAAGGTGCAGCAGGAACAGATTGAGAAGCAACAGACCCGCGATTATTAAGATAATTCATTACGTCATCTTTAGTAATTCTTCCATCAACTCCATTACCTTGGATAGTTCTTAATTCCTCTAATGAAATCTTATTTTGTTGTGCAATCTCACGAACTAATGGAGAGTAAAATTTATCGCCATCACGAACGGGAATGTCATACGTAGAACCCACAACTACTTTAGTTGCTGGTGTTGCTGGCTGAGGAGCAGTTGTTGCAGTTTCTACTTTTGGAGTTGCAGGTGCAATTGGAGCAACATTAGCCACTGCTTGACTTTGAGCTGGGACGCTTCCTTCGGTTTGGACACGAGCAATAACTTGACCCACAGGGACAGTTTCATTTTCCTGTGCGAGCAATTCTGCTAAAATGCCAGCTACTGGGGAAGGAACTTCAGTATCAACTTTATCTGTGGTAATTTCCAAAATAGTTTCGTCTCTTTCTACCAATTCGCCTACTTTTTTAGTCCAACGAATAATTGTGCCTTCTTGGAGTGATTCGCCCATTTTAGGCATTACAATATCAACAAAATTACCACTTGTAGCTGGAGCAACTTGTGCTGTTGAAACTGGTTCAGCTACTGGATTTGCTACTTCGGGAGTTGGTTCGGGAGCTGTGGCTTTTGGTTGTTCAGCCGGAGCAATAGTAGCATTAGCGTCAGTTTCAACTTCAGCAATTTTAGTTCCCACAGGCACAGTATCATTTTCATTAAATAATAATGTTTTTAGAATACCAGCAACTGGAGAAGGAACTTCTGTATCAACTTTATCAGTTGTAATTTCAAGAATAGTTTCGTCTCTTTCTACTAATTCGCCTACTTTTTTAGTCCAACGGATAATTGTACCTTCTTGGAGTGATTCGCCCATTTTAGGCATTACGATATCAACAATCATTTTAATTTCCTATATTTTGTAATTATTTACTAACTAAACTTTTTTTTAGTTAAGCTAAAAACGATTAATAATAAGGAAAATTTTAAT
>DYLM01000026.1 GCA_020722095.1 Chloroherpeton thalassium | reverse complement strand
AAACTGATATAAACTGATATAAATGAAAAATAAAAATATATAAACAATAAAAATAATTAGGAGTCTATTATGGCAAAAGAAGTATATCAAAGAAATAAGCCACACGTTAATGTTGGTACAATTGGTCACGTTGACCACGGTAAGACTACATTAACAGCTGCAATCACAATGGGATTGTATAAAAAATTCGCAAAAGGCGAAGTAAGAACATTCGATTCAATCGATAATGCACCAGAAGAAAAAGCTCGTGGAATAACGATTGCAACAGCTCACGTGGAATACGAAACTGAAAATCGTCACTACGCTCACGTGGACTGCCCAGGTCACGCTGACTATATTAAAAATATGATCACAGGTGCTGCTCAAATGGACGGCGCTATCTTAGTGGTTGCTGCAACTGATGGACCTATGCCACAAACTCGTGAACATATCTTATTGGCTCGCCAAGTTGGTGTGCCACGTATCATTGTATTTATGAATAAAGTAGATGCAGCTGATCCAGAATTATTAGACTTAGTAGAAATGGAAATTCGTGAATTACTATCATCATATCAATTCCCAGGTGACGATATTCCAATTATTCGTGGTTCCGCTTTGCACGCATTAGATGCTGGTTCTGATAGTACAGTTACAGCTGACGATCCAAGATTAGCTTGCGTGTATGAATTAATGGATGCAGTTGATAGCTATATTCCAACTCCAGAAAGAGATGTTGATAAACCATTCTTGATGCCAGTTGAAGACGTGTTCTCAATTACAGGTCGTGGAACAGTTGGAACAGGTAGAATTGAAAGAGGCAAGATCCACGTAAACGATGAAGTTGAAATTGTTGGATTTGGATTACACAAGAAGTCAACTTGTACTGGCGTGGAAATGTTCCGTAAATTATTAGAAGAAGGTTTCGCTGGCGATAACGTTGGTTTATTGTTACGCGGTGTGGATAAGAAAGAAATTGAAAGAGGAATGGTAATTTCCAAACCTGGTTCAATTACACCTCACCACAAATTCACAGCACAAATTTACGTTTTAAAGAAAGAAGAAGGTGGTCGTCACACTCCATTCTTCAATGGTTACAGACCACAATTCTATTTCAGAACAACAGACGTAACTGGTTCAATTTCAATGCCTGAAGGTGTAGAAATGGTTATGCCTGGTGATAACTTAGATGCTGTAAATATCGAATTGATAACACAAATTGCAATGGAAGAAGGATTACGCTTTGCAGTTCGCGAAGGTGGACGTACAGTAGGTGCAGGCGTTGTTACTAAGATTATTGAATAAAGAAGAAAATAAAAATGCAACAAAAAATAAGAATAAAACTGAAATCTTATGATCATAATCTAATCGACAAGAGTAGCGAGAAGATTGTGAGTACATTGAAACAAACAGGGGCATTGGTTGTAGGACCTGTGCCTTTGCCAACGAGACGACAAATTTATACAGTAAATCGTTCGCCACACGTTGATAAGAAATCGAGAGAACAGTTTGAATTATTAACTCATAAAAGATTAATTGATATATTCAATCATTCACAAAAGACAGTTGATGCACTGATGAGGCTGGAATTGCCGGCAGGTGTGGATGTAGAAGTCAAAGTTTAAGGAAAAAAATGAAAGCAGCAATACTTGGCAGAAAAGTAGGTATGACGACATTATACACCGAAGACGGGAGACAACTTCCAGTAACTATGATAGTTGCCGGACCTTGCCCAGTAGTTAGGTTAAAGACTGAAGAAAGCGATGGCTACAAGTCGGTGTTGGTTGGATTCGAGGAAACTGCCGAAAATAAATTGATAAAACCAGATTTGGGTCAATTTAAAAAGAATAATATAAAACCACAAAAGTTGTTGAAAGAATTCAGAGAATTAGAAGGCGACTTGAAGATTGGCGATAATATCACTGTAGAATCTTTCACAAAAGGTGATAAAGTAAAAATATCTGGAACATCTAAGGGGCACGGTTATCAAGGTGTTGTAAAGCGTCATCATTTTGGTGGTATTGGTATGATTACTCACGGGCAATCCGATAGAGTAAGGCACCCAGGTTCAATTGGTTCGTCTTCATACCCATCAAGGGTACTCAAAGGCTTAAGAATGGCAGGTCAGATGGGAAATAAAAGAATCAGCGTTCGAAATTTAGAAATCGTTGAAATTTTCCCTGACCAAAACTTACTATTAGTTAAAGGAAGTGTTCCTGGCGGAAAAAATGGTTTATTAGAAATAATTAAGGGATAGGAAAAATGCAATTAGACTTATATAATAAATCAGGCGAAATAGTAGGAAAAGTTGAGTTGAATGACGGTGTGTTTGGTATCGAACCAAATGAATATGCAATTCACCAATCAGTAGTTGCGTATTTAGCTCACCAAAGACAAGGTACTCACAAATCCAAAGACAGATCCGAAATATCCGGTGGTGGTAAAAAACCTTGGAAACAAAAAGGTAGAGGAACAGCAAGAGCTGGTTCGACTCGTTCCCCATTATGGGTTGGTGGTGGTTCAGTTCACGGACCGCACCCACACGGTTATAATTTGAAAGTGCCAGTTAAGGTTAAAAGATTAGCCAAAAAATCAGCATTTTCAATCAGAGCTACAGAATCTAATATCAAAATTTTGTCCGAATTCGAGATGAATAATTACAAAACGAGCGAAGTAATGAACTTGTTGAAGAATTTGAAAATAGATGGACAATCAACATTGATTTTAACAAACGAATTAGACAAACAATTTTATATGTCAGCAAGAAATATCCCCAAAGTAGATGTTTTCCCAGCAGAGAAGATATCAGCTTATGATATTATGACACATAAAAATGTAGTAATTCTAAAAGATGCAATTTCCACAATTGAAGAAGTTTTAAAGTAGGAGGAACAAATGATAGGAATTATTAGAAAACCAATAATCTCGGAAAAAGCTATGGAAATGGGTGCAAACCGCCAATATGCTTTCGAAGTTGTTCCAACTGCTAATAAAATTGAAATAAAGAAAGCAGTCGAAGAATTATACGAAGTTAAAGTGGATAGCGTAAGAACTTTGCGAGTAAAAGGGAAAAATGTTCTCAAATATACTCGTAAAGGCTTACAAAGAGGTAAAACTCCAATGCGTAAGAAAGCGTATGTTACTTTGCAAGAAGGATATACAATTGAAATCGTATCTGGTGCACAAGAAGAATAAGAGAGAAGAAAATGGGAATTAGAAATTTAAAACCGATAACACCAGGAACAAGATTTTATTCAGTTGCAGATTTTTCTGAAATCACAGCTAAAAAACCTTACAAGAAATTGCTTGTTCCTTTAAAGCAATCTGGCGGCAGAAACAATACAGGACGCATTACTTCGCGTCATCGTGGTGGTCGTCATAAAAGAATGTACCGTATTATCGACTTTAAGAGAAATAAATATGATATGCCAGCTACTGTTTTGACTATCGAATACGATCCAAACAGAAGTGCACGCATTGCATTAGTAAAATACGAAGATGGAGAAATTAGATATATCTTGTCTCCAGATGGTCTTAAAGTTGGCGAAGTTATTGTAGCATCTCCAACAGCTGAATTCAAAGATGGAAATGCTTTACCATTGAAGAATATACCAATTGGTTTGTTTATTCATAATATCGAAATGAAGCCTGGCAAAGGCGGACAAATTGCAAGAAGTGCAGGAACACAATGCCAATTGCTTGCAGTTGATGGCAAATATGCACAAATAAAAATGCCATCGGGCGAAATTAGAATGATTAATGCAAATTGTTATGCAACAATAGGAAAAGTAAGTAATGCAGACCATAATAATATATTATGGGGCAAAGCTGGAAGATTACGTTGGAAAGGTATCCGCCCACAAACTCGTGGTATGGCAATGAACCCAGTAGATCACCCAATGGGTGGTGGTGAAGGTGCATCTAAATCTGGCGGTGGTCGTCAGCATCCAGAGTCGCCTTGGGGTAAATACGCAAAAGGTTTGAAAACAAGAAAACCTAAGAAGTCGTCAAGTCAATATATTGTTCGAAGAAGAAAATAAGGTAAGATAAATGTCAAGATCATTAAAAAAAGGTGTATTTGTCCATCATAAATTACTTAAAAAAATAGATGTTTTAAACGACTCTAAGAAAAAGCAAGTAATTAAAACATGGTCGAGAGCATCAACAATAATGCCTGAATTTGTAGGTCACACAATCGCTGTTCATAATGGGAAGAATTTCATTCCAGTATATGTTACCGAAAACTTAGTAGGACACAAATTAGGAGAATTTGCTCCAACCCGAATTTACCGCGGTCACTCTGGAAACAGAAAAGATGCTAAGAAATAAGGAGAGTAAGTAATGGAAGCGAGAGCAATTAAAAAACATATACCATCATCGCCAGTTAAAATGAGACTGGTAATTGATATGATAAGAGGAAAAAAAGTAGCAGAAGCAATTGGTATTTTGCATTTTCATCCTAAAGCTGCAGCATCAATTGCAGAATTGACTTTGAAATCAGCAATCTCCAATCTAAATAATAAGATTCGAGAAGCTGGAGAACATACCAACGAGGAAGATTATTTTATCAAAGAAGCTAAAGTAGACGTTGGTCCAGTGATAAAAAGAATTATGCCCGCTCCTATGGGAAGAGCATTTAGAATAAGAAAAAGAAGCAACCATTTAACTATAGTTGTTTCAGATGGAAATAATTCAAACAATGTAAAGGAGTAAGTCTTGGGTCAGAAAACTAATCCAGTAGGTTTAAGATTAGGAATCACACGCGGTTGGGATGCTAATTGGTATGAAGATATTAATTATGCAGAAAAATTAAGTGAAGATTTGAAAGTTAGGAATTATGTCCGTAACAGAAAAAAGAATGCGGGAATTTCGAGAATTATTATAGATAGAACTGCAAAGCAGTTAAGAATCACAATCCATACATCACGTCCAGGGGTTATAATTGGTAAATCTGGTAAAGATATCACACAATTAGAATATGAATTGAAGAAAGTAACTGGCAAAGAAGTTAAAATAATGATTCATGAAATTAAGAGACCAGAACTCGATGCTTATTTAGTTGGCGAAGTAATTGCACAACAATTGGAGAAAAGAGTATCTTTCCGTAGAGCTATGAAGCAAGCTGTTTCGGCTGCAATGAGAATGGGTGCAATCGGCATCAAAGTAATGTGCAGCGGGAGATTAGGCGGAGCAGAAATGGCAAGAACAGAGCAATACAAAGAAGGCAGAACCCCATTGCATACTTTAAGAGCAGATATTGATTACGCTATTCAAAGAGGCGAAACAATTTACGGCTCAATTGGTATCAAAGTTTGGATATTCAAAGGCGAAATTTATTAGGAGATTAAGAAATGTTAGCACCAAAAAGAGTAAAATTTAGAAAACCGCAACGTGGTAGAAGACGTGGCAAGGCATATAGAGGCTCGGAAATAGCATTTGGCGCTTATGCTTTAAAAGCATTAGAAGCAGCTTGGATAACAAACCGACAAATAGAATCCGCTCGTATTGCAATAAATAGATATTTAAAAAGAGATGGTAAAGTTTGGATAAGAATATTTCCCGACAAAGCCTATACAAAGAAACCAGCCGAAACTCGTCAAGGTAGCGGTAAAGGTAGTCCAGAGGGATGGGTTGCAGTAGTTCGGCCCGGCAGAATTATGTTTGAAGTTGAAGGCGTTAATCGCGAAGCAGCAATGGAAGCAATGAGATTAGCATCGCATAAATTGCCTATAAAAACAAAGTTTGTTGAAAGAGTAGATTTGGTGGGTTAAAAATATGAAACAAAGAAAAGCAAAAGACTTAAGAGAATTAAGTGATATGGAATTGAAAAATTTATTAGAAGAATCAAGAGAAACATTAGCTCGTCAGGTAATTCAACATTCATTGAAACAATTGACAGACACAGCGGGTTTAAAAAACTTGCGTAGAGATATTGCAAGAATTGAAACATTAATTAAAGAGAGAGTATAGGCAAATGGACGAGATTAAAGATATTCAAACTCAAGCAGTTGAAATTAAAAAGCCACATAAGAGAATCTTGCAAGGCGTTGTAGTTTCTGATAAAACAGAAAAAACTATTATTGTTAAAGTGGAAACGCAAATAGCTCACCCAATTTACAAGAAATACTACAAGCAAAGCAAGAAATTTATGGCTCACGATGAAAATAACGAAGCTCATATCGGCGACAAAGTTCGTATTAGAGAACATCGTCCTTTGAGTGCCCGTAAAAGATGGGAATTAATCGAAATAGTTGAAAAAGCTAAATAGTGAGTAAACGAGATGATACAAGAAGAAACTAATCTAACCGCAGCCGATAATTCGGGAGCCAAAAAAATACGATGCATTCGTGTTTTGGGTGGACACGGCAAGAAATATGCCAGCATTGGCGACTTGATTGTGATAACAGTAAAGTCGGCAATCCCAAATGCTCCGGTTAAGAAAGGTAAAGTATATAAAGCGGTAGTAGTTCGTACTAAAAAAGAAATACGCCGCAGAGATGGCTCATACATCAGATTTGATGATAATGCTGCCGTAATATTAAATGAGAAAGGTGAACCACGTGGAACACGTATTTTCGGTCCGGTGGCACGCGAACTTAGAGAAAAGAATTATATGAGAATTGTTTCACTAGCGCCAGAAGTGGTGTAATATTTAGGAGTTGGGAATGAAACTAAAAATTAAGAAAAATGATACTGTGAAAGTAATTTCAGGTAATAATAAAGGTAAGGTAGGTAGAGTTCTGGAGGTGATACCTGACAAGATGAGGATTTTGGTAGAAGGAGTTAATATTAGAGTGAAAGCAACTCGGCCAAATCAACAGACCCCACAAGGTGGATTGGTACACAAAGAAATGCCTATTCATTATTCAAATGTTCTGTTGGTTGATTCTGATAAAAAAGCAACACGCGTAGGTTATAAAAATACCGAAAAAGTAAGTAGCAATGGTAAAGCCATTAAAGTTCGTTATGCAAAGACAACCGGTAAAGAAATTTAACAAAGAGGGATAAGAAATGGCAAAAGCAGGAGCAAAACCAGCAGCAGCGCCAGGAAAGTCTGGCAGCAAAAAGAATGAATTTATAATGGATGGAAAACGTTTATCCGAAGTAAAGGACAAGCAAATTCCAGCTCCAAGACTCTTTAAATTCTATAAAGAAACTGTCGTTCCGGAATTAACGAAAAAGTACAATTATAAGAACCCAATGGAAGTACCAAAATTAGTTAAAATAGTTTTGAATATGGGTATTGGTGATGCAGTTTCCGATCCAAAATTGCTACAAAATGCAATTAACGAAATGGAATTGATAAGCGGTCAAAGACCATCAGTTCGTAGAGCAAAAAAATCGATTTCAAACTTCAAATTACGTCAAGGAATGCCAATTGGTGCAATGGTTACATTGAGAAAAACAATTATGTATGAATTTTTGGATAGATTCATAAATATTGCGTCGCCTCGTATTCGTGACTTCCGTGGTTTCCAAGACAAAGGATTTGATGGTAGAGGTAATTATTCTTTGGGCATCAAAGAACAAATTATTTTCCCTGAAATTGATGTTGATAAAGTAGGAAGAATTACAGGATTTGATATAACATTTGTAACAACTGCCAAAACTGATGAAGAATCAAGAGCATTGTTGCATGAATTTGGTTTTCCATTTAAAAAGAAAGATTAGGTGTTGATAAATGGCAAAAATTAGTGTAATACAGAGAAATTTGAAAAGAATTCGTATGGCAGAAAAATTTGCTGCTAAACGCGAAGAATTAAAAGCTAATGGAGATTGGGAAGGCTTGCAAAAATTACCTCGCAATAGCGCCCCAACAAGAATTCGTTTACGTTGTTCAGTGACTGGTCGCGGTCGCGGTGTTTACAGAAAATTTGGAGTATGCAGAAATCAATTAAGACAATTGGCTTTAGATGGTAAATTACCAGGTGTTCATAAGGCAAGTTGGTAATTAATTTAGGAAATTATAAGGAAAGGTGAAAAAATGCCAGTAACAGATCAAGTAGGCGATTTTATTACAAGAATTAGAAATGCAGGAGCCGCAGGACATAGTCATACAACAGCTCCATATAGCAAAATGAAAGTGCATATTGCTGAAATTTTAAAAGACCAAGGCTTTATTGACGATTTTGAAGTCGTTGAAGAAGGATTCCAAGGTTATATTAAGTTGAAATTACGTTATTATAATAAAAAGCACGTAATTAGAGAGATTAAAAGAATTTCCAAACCAGGAAGAAGAATGTATGCTCCGGTAGACAAGATTCCTAAAATACACAATGGATTGGGCATTGCAATTATCTCGACTTCGAAGGGTATAATGACAGATAAACAAGCAAGACATTACAATGCCGGCGGCGAAATTTTATGTACAGTTTGGTAATAGGTTAGGAGATAAAAATGTCAAGAGTAGGAAAAAAACCGATAAATATTCCAGATAAAGTTAAAGTTAGTATTGACGGAAGAACAATCAAAGCAAGCGGGCCTTTGGGCGAGATGAGCTTTAGTGTTCCAGAGCCAATTGAATTTGTGATTGAAAACAATGTTATTTCGTTTTCAAGACCAAATGATGATAAGAAAGTTCGTGCATTGCACGGGTTAAGTAGAGCATTAACTTATAACACAATTTATGGTGTTAAAGATGGATTTAGCAAAACATTGAAAATCGAAGGTATTGGTTACAAAGTAGAATTAAAAGGAAAAGGTTTATTCTTCTCCTTAGGATATTCACATCCGATTTATTTCTTACCACCAGTAGGGATCACATTTGAAGCACCAAATGCTAATACAGTGATTGTGAAGGGAGCAAACAAAGAAATCGTAGGACTTGTAGCTATGAAGATTAAGAAATTACGTCCACCAGAGCCTTATAAAGGTAAAGGTATTAGATACGAAGGTGAATATATTCGCAGAAAAGAAGGCAAAAAAGCATCTAAATAATTAAGATAAAAAGAATATAGCGATGAATAGATATGAATTAAAAAAAGCAAGACGTTTGAAACGTAAATACAGTATCAGAAGGAAAATTTCGGGCACATCCGAAAAACCAAGATTAAGTATTTTTCGTAGTCTAACAAATTTCTTTGCTCAATTGATTGATGATACCACAGGCGTAACTTTAGCTCAGGCATCAACAATAGATAAAGAAATCAAAAATATGATCACACCAGAAATGACAAAAACTGATTTGTCCAAATTAGTTGGTAAAGCTCTTGCTCAAAGAGCAGTAGCTAAAAATATCAATCAAGCAGTTTTTGACAGAAATGGATATATTTATCACGGAAGAGTGAAAGCTTTTGCCGACTCTGTAAGAGAAAATGGATTAAAATTATAACAAGAGGAGAATAAATTGGCAGCGATAAAATCATCAGAAATGGAATTATTCAACAAGTTGGTTTATGTAGGTAGAACAGCTAAAGTTGTGAAAGGTGGCCGAAGATTTAATTTTTCCGCTCTTGTTGTAGTTGGAGATAAACAAGGTCACGTTGGTTATGGTTTGGGTAAAGCAAGCGAAGTAGTAGATGCAGTATCCAAAGCAACTGATGCAGCAAAGAAGAATATTACAACGGTTACAATCCAGAATGGAACAATACCGCACGAAGTAGTAGCAAAATTCGGAGCAGCAAAAGTTATGTTGAAGCCTGCTTCGCCAGGTACGGGCGTGATTGCCGCAGGTGCAATTCGTGCCGTATTGGAAATGGCAGGAGTAGAAAACGTATTGACAAAGAGTTTGGGTTCTGCTAATCCACATAATGCATTAAAAGCAACAGTACTTGCTTTGGGATCAGTTGAAGATGCAGCATCAGTGGCAGCACGCAGAAAAATTCCTATCGAAAAAGTAATTAAGGGTTAGAGAAATGGGAAATTTAAAAGTAACTCAGGTAAAAAGCATAATAAAAACATTAGAAAATCATAAACGTACTATAAAAGCGTTAGGATTAGGCAGACCAAATTATTTTAAAATTTTGCCTGATAATGCACAAACATTAGGTATGATAGAAAAAGTAAAACACTTGGTAAAAGTAGAAAAGTTAGCAGAATAATTTAGGGAAAAAAAAGATGAAACACATCGGAAATTTACAAGTTCCAAAAGGAGCTACAAAGACAAATAAAAGAGTTGGACGCGGACAAGGTTCGGGAAAAGGCGGAACTTCTGCTCGTGGACATAAAGGACAAATGTCTCGTCGTGGTGCAAGTATTCCTGCTTTCTTCGAAGGTGGTCAAATGCCACTATCGCGCCGAGTGCCCAAGTTTGGCTTTACTAATCATTTTAGAACCGAATATCAAGTTGTGAATGTTGGCCGTCTTCAAGAATTATTTGAAAATAAAGCATTCGAAGGCAATGAAGTGAATAAAGAGATGTTATATAATTTAAGAGTGATTCGCAAGAAAAAATTACCAGTAAAGATTTTAGGTTTGGGTGATATAACTTCTGCGTTGACTGTTTCGGCTGATGCATTTACAGAAACTGCAAAAAGTAAAATAGAATCAACGGGAGGAAAAGTAATAATCAATGGCTAATTTTACACAAACCATACAGAATCTTTTCAAGATAGAAGATTTAAGATATAAAATCTTATTTACTCTCGGTATCTTGGTAGTCATCAGAGTTGGTGCCTATATTACTTTGCCTGGTGTGGATGTTGCCGCTTTGGAAGCTTCAGCAGCAGCAGGTAGCAATTCAAATAACTTGTTCGGACTATTTGATATGTTCGTGGGTGGTGCATTCTCCAATGCTGCAATTTTTGCTCTTGGTATTATGCCCTACATCACAACTTCTATCATTTTGCAAATGGGCGGTATTGTAATTCCAGAACTGCAAAAAATGCAAAAAGAAGGCGAAGAAGGAAGAAGAAAAATTAATCAATGGACCAGAGTGGGCACTGTATTTGTATCTGCTTTGAATGCGTGGGGCTTTAGTATTAAATTAGCCGCACAAACCTCGCCAGGTGGAATGCCTGTTGTACCAGATGCGGGAATATTATTCCACATTTCAACGATATTTTTGCTTACAGCGGGTGTTATCTTTATGATGTGGCTGGGTGAGCAGATTACAGAACGTGGCATCGGTAATGGTATATCTCTCATAATCTTTGTTGGTATTATAGCAAGATTGCCACAATCATTATGGCAAGAATGGAAATTAGTTGAAACAGGTGCAAGACCATGGCCTGTGGAAATTATCGTGCTTGCTTTATTAGTTGGTATTATAGCTTCAGTTATATTACTGACCCAAGGGGCGAGACGAATACCCGTACAATATGCCAAACGTCAAGTTGGTGGGAAAACTTATGGCGGTCAAACCCAGTATATCCCATTAAGAGTAAATACTGCGGGTGTGATGCCTATTATCTTTGCTCAATCGTTGATTTTTATTCCAAACACAATATTGAGTTTCTTCCCCGAAAGTCCAACATTGATTTATATAGCTCAAATGCTTAGTGATAGATCGTTTGTATATGCATTAGTTTACGGATTAATGATTGTATTCTTTACTTATTTCTATACGGCGATTGTTTTCAATCCACAAGAAATATCTGATAATATGAAAAAGCAAGGTGGATTTGTTCCTGGCATTCGCCCAGGCAAACCAACTGCAGAATATATTGAAAGAATATTAACATTAATTACATTGCCTGGCTCTATTGCATTAGCTATTATTGCTATTTTACCAACATTTATGATGCATGTGTTCAGTGTAACTTCTTCATTTGCTCAATTCTTTGGTGGCACAAGTTTGCTTATCATTGTGGGCGTGATGTTGGACACTCTTCAACAAATGGAATCACATTTATTGATGAGACACTATGATGGATTTATGAAAACTGGCAAGTTGAAAGGAAGATCCGGAGTAGGTGGATTCTAAGAAATTTTTTTGGTTTATGGATTTAATCAAGTGATATTTAAAAATTTTAATTCGGATGAATTCAAGTTCTTTGAAAAAGCAAATCGTATTGTTGCCGAAACGCTTAGTTTGATGATGAAATACGTAAAAGTAGGTATAACTACATTGGAATTGGACAAGATTGCGGAAGATTATATTTTGTCGAATAATGCAAGACCAGCATTTAAAAATTATGGCGATAAGAAAAACCCATTTCCTTTTACGATATGTTCATCAGTAAACGAAGTTGTAGTTCATGGCTTTCCAAATGATAAAAAACTTGAAGAAGGTGATATATTATCATTGGATTGCGGTGCTGAGTACAAAGGCTTTTATGGTGATAGTGCAGTTTCTTGTCTGGTGGGGGACGTTACTCCTGAAATTAAGGAATTATCCCAAAGAACAGAAGAGGCACTATTTAAAGGTATAGAAAAAGCTGTGGAAGGTAATAAAGTTTATGATATATCTCGGGCAGTTCAAACTTATGTGGAAAGCTTTGGATATAGCGTAACGAGAGAACTTGTGGGGCATGGCATTGGTGACAAATTGCATGATGATCCACCTGTGCCAAACTTCGTCCCACTCTTGCTTCACAGAAAGGATTATCCGAATATGAAATTAGTAAAAGGAATGGCAATTGCAATCGAACCGATGGTGCATCTTGGAGCAAAAGAAACCAAGACTGCAAGTGACGGTTGGACTGTTTACACTAAAGATAAGAAAGCCGCAGCACATTGGGAACATACGATAGTAATTGAGAACGGTAAACCAATAATAATGACACTAAGGTGATTTAGAAATATATTTTATGGCAAAAGAAGATTTAATAAAGCTGGATGGAGTAATAGAAGAAGTGCTCCCAAATACTCAATTTAGAGTAACTTTGGAGGGCGGGCACAAAATATTAGCCCATATATCTGGCAAAATGCGAATGAACTTTATCAAAATATTACAAGGTGATAAAGTTGCAGTTGAAATGTCTCCTTATGATTTAACTAAGGGACGTATTATTTATCGATACAAATAAAAAGGTGAATAAATGAAAGTAAGAGCATCAGTAAAAAAACGAAGTGCAGATGACAAAATAGTAAGACGCAAAGGTAGAGTGTATATAATTAACAAAAAAAATCCTAGATTAAAGCAAAGACAAGGTTAGGAGGAATAAAGTGGCAAGAATTGCTGGTATTGACTTACCAAAAAACAAACGTGGATTTATTGGTTTAACCTATATCTTTGGTGTGGGCAGAACCACAGCTGTAGAAGTTTTGCGTAAAGCAAATGTCGAAGAAACTAAAAAAGTAGGCGAATGGACAGACGAAGAAGTTTCCAGACTAAGAACAGCTTTAGAAGAATATAAAGTAGAAGGTGAATTACGAAGCGAAATTCAAATGAATATCAAACGCTTGATGGACATTGTTTCGTATCGTGGCTTACGTCATCGCCGTGGTTTACCAACAAGAGGACAACGCACAAGAACCAATTCTAGAACTAGAAAAGGTAGAAGGAAGACAGTAGCTGGAAAGAAAAAAGCGTCAGCTAAGAAATAATATTAATTTTATTAAATGGGTTGAAGAGTGGCAAAGAAAAAAATTAAGAAGAAATCCGTCAGTGATATACACGGTAAAGCTTTTATCAAAGCAACATTTAATAACGTATTGGTTACTATTACCGATTTATATGGAAATGCTTTATGCTGGTCGTCAGCTGGCAAGAATGGATTTAGAGGTTCTAAAAAGAATACTCCTTATGCATCACAAGTAAGTGCTGAAAAAGCAGCAAAAGAAGCTTTCGATATGGGTTTACGTAAAGTGGATGTATTTGTAAAAGGTCCAGGCTCGGGCAGAGAAGCAGCAATTCGTGCTCTTACGCAAGCGGGCTTGGAAGTACATACAATTATTGATAGAACTCCAGTTCCCCATAATGGGTGCCGTCCTCCAAAAAGGCGTCGTGTATAATTTAAGAGGTATTTGAAGATGAATTATCAAATGCAAATGCCCGAGAGGGTAATTGTTGAACAAACATCTTCCGAAAATCACGGAAGATATATTTTGCAACCGTTAGAGCAAGGATACGGTGCAACAATCGGAAATTCGCTCCGTAGAGTGTTGCTTTCCTCTATTGTTGGCTCGGCTATTATCGGTGTGAAGTTTTCAAGTGTCTTACATGAGTTCCAAACCATTAAAGGCGTTACAGAAGACGTAGCTGAAGTTGTTTTAAATCTCAAAGAGGTGAGATTTAAATTGATTGATAAAAAAATTCAAAGAATTGCATTTAGATTGAAAGGACCCGGCGCTTGGACTGCAAAAGACATCCAAGAAGCTTCATCGCTTATTGAAGTGATGAATCCTGATCATCATATTGCAACTTTGGAAGATGATGCAGATTTTGATGTGGAATTAAGAATAGGACGTGGCAAAGGCTATGTGCCAAGTGAAGAACAACAAATCTTCGATTTCCCAGTTGGAATGTTGCCTATCGATTCTATTTTTACTCCTATTAAAAACGTTGTTTTTAATGTGGAACCCTACCGCGTAGGGCAAAAAACAGACTACGAAAGATTGATATTGGATTTAAGAACTGATGGTACTATCGCACCGAGTGATGCTATTAACCAAGCTGCTTCTTACATCCGCGATCATATCAGATTATTTATTGACTTTGATTTGCAGCCAGAGATACCAAGTGATTCTTTAGAAGGTGCTCCCGAAGATTCTACTGTTTCCGAAAATAAACGAATTAAAGTTATGTTGCAAACACCAGTAGAAGATTTCGAAATCTCGGTGCGTGCACACAACTGCTTGAAGAGTGCTAATATTAGATTCCTATACGAATTAGTTCGTTTAGATCAATCTGAATTGCTCAAATTTAGGAATTTTGGTAAGAAGTCATTAACTGAACTTGGCGAATTAATTAAATCTCTCGGACTTGAATTTGGTATGGATGTTGAGAAATATCTAAAGGAAAATCCAAAACCACAGTTCTAATTTATTTTTTTGATTTAATTTATTTTTTTTAATTATTTATACTGGATATAGAAAATGCGACACGCTTATAAAGGAAGAAAACTTAATCGTACAAGTAGCCATAGAAAAGCTTTAATGCGTAACTTAGCTACTGCATTGATTACACATAAAAAAATTCATACAACTTTGGCTAAAGCTAAAGAATTAAGACCATACATTGAAAAATTAATAACTCGTGCTAAGCACTCACTTTTAAAGGAACAACAAGGCAAATTGCCAAAAAATCAAACTATTGACGTGCACTCACGCAGAGTTGCCTCTACTTACCTTTTTGGCAAAGGTGCTGTGCAAGAACTTTTTGACGAAATTGCTCAAAAAGTTGTTGATCGTCCTGGTGGATATGCTCGAATTATCAAAACTGGAATGAGAAAAGGCGACTCAGCTTCAACTGCTATCATTCAGTTAGTAGATTGGTTTGATGTTCAAGATGGTGCTACTTCTTTGAAGAAGAAGAAAAAAGTGAAAGCTGCTAAACCAGCTGCTGCTCCTGCTGTTAAGGAAGAAGCAAAACCTGTAGTTGAAGAAACTCCAGTTGCAGAAGAAGTTGTTGCTGTGGAAGAAACAGTTGCTGAAACTACTGAACCAATTGTTGAAGAACAAATTGCATCTGCTGAGGAAGTTGTAGCAGAAAGTGCAGAAGCTCCAGCAGACGAAATTGTCCCTTCTGACGACACAGAAGAAGTAACAATCAAGAAAGCTGATGAATAAGAAATACTATTCCTGAATTTTTGATGGATTTGTTCAAACAAATGAACAAATCCATTTTTTTTACTATTGAAAGTTTTATAAAACTATAAATCATTGATAATGAATAAGGAGTATTAGGCTTGCGAATAATAGTCCTTAAAATAAATAAGTGTAATTAATTAAGTTTAATTGCTTTTTTCTTGCTTTTGTGGTAAGGAAAATGCAAAAGTTGAACCTTTGCCAAGTAAACTTTTTATCCAAACTTTCCCGTGATGAGCATCAATTATTTTCTTTACTATCCATAAACCCATACCTGTTGAGGTCTCATCGCCAGTAGGGTGGGCGCTAAGTTTCTGACCGCGGCGGAAGGCTTTTGCTACATCTTCTTCGCTCAATCCAAGTCCGTTATCGCTTACTTCAACAATTATATCCCGCAATTCTTTGTATGCTTTCACTCTGACTGTGCCACCATTCTGAGTGAATTTGATGGCATTTGAAACTAAATTATCCAAAACTTCATCAATTTTAGCAGCATCAAATTCGCAATAAGGTAAATTCTTATCAAATTCTGTGAAAATAGTCATATTTTTCTTATTTGCTGCTACTTTGTTGCGAGTAACAATGTCTTCTATTATGTCTGTAATCGGATTTTCTTCAAAATCTAAATTCATCAATCCACTTTCGAGGGTTAATATCTTAGTAACTTCTTGCGATAATTGAACAATTTTTAGAGTTGTTTCGGCGATATCTTCAATTATTTCTTGTTGTTCATTAGCTGTTAAATCATAAGAACGCAATAAATCGACTAAATTCTTTATTAATGCGGCTGGATTTTTTATGTCATGAATAACTATTGCAAATAACTCATCTTTTTGACGAGATAGCTCTTCGAGGTCGTTTTTGCTATTGGATAATTTGTCTAACTTTTCTTCGAGCTCTTTGTTGCGTCCAGTTAACTCGTTGGCACGCTTCATCATAGCATCTATTTGCCCTTTCATTGATGCAATTTCACCTTTTAAAGATGAATTTTCCGAAATAATTTTTTGATATTCTGCTTGAGAAATTGTTGCTAATTCACCTACACTCATATCCGCACCTCTTTTTCTTACTTTTTCAGACAAAGTCTTTAAAGTTTTTAGTTGTTGATAGAATATAGCAAAAAACAAGCCAAAACCCGAAATAAAAGCTAAAAATATTAAAAGTAACTTAAACCAAAAGGAATCAGCAAATTTATTTAAAAAAGAATCTTGTTCTAATTTTGCTTTATTTAATGAATCAATTTTATTTTTGAGGTATTTATCGATTTCTTTTGACTTTCTAATTAAGTCTGCCATTTTGTTGTCTACTACAATTGGGAGAACAGTCTCATCTGTATTCCATTTGTCTTTAACTGCAAATGCTGTTAAAATAACATAATACTTTCCTTGACGTAATTTCTTATATTTAACTACATTAAATCCAGTTGTTTGTGAGCTTGTATCAATTCCATCGGTAAATTGAATCTTGTAAAAATAATCTGAACGAATTTGATTATCAGATTTTGTTTTTAGTGAATAAGTGATACTTATTGAATCTGTATCGGATAAGATTAATGCACCGTTAACTAATTCGGCAACATCACCATTTATTGTAATTTGACCGAGTTCAACCGTAAATTTGAATGCTGAATTGTCAAATTGGGAGTATGAACTGATAGTTAAGGTAAGGAATAAAATAACTACCAGTATTGAATTTAAAATATTATATTTTTTATTGTTCATAGGTCAAAATAAATAATCCCAAAAATAATAAATTGATTTGATATAATATCAAAATTTGTGAATTTTTATTTCACAACTTTGCCAATCAAATCGTATTCTCTCGCATCTACAATTTTTACATTGTAGAATCCCCCTGCAATCAACTTTTTCGATTTAATAATAACCTGTTGGTCTATTTCGGGGGCATCGTATTGTGTGCGTCCTATTGCAAAGGCATCTTTTACTTCATCAATAAGAATTTGCATTTCGTTTCCGATTAGTTTTCGATTCTTTTTAAGTGAAATATTTTGTTGTAACAACATTAATTCCTCTAATCTCTGTGCTTTTATATCTTTGCTAACTGTATCGCTGTATTTGTATGCAGCAGTGCCAATTTCTGCTGAATACTCAAAAACACCCATTCTGTCAAATTCAAATTCTTCGATAAAATCTCGTAATTCGGCAAATTCTTTTTCTGTCTCGCCAGGGAATCCGACTATAAATGTTGTGCGAATAGCAATATTTGGAACATTTTGTCTGATTGCTCTAAGCAGGTTTATTGTTTCCTCTTTGCTCATACCTCGTCCCATTTTCCTTAGAATATTTGTACTTATGTGTTGAATCGGCATATCAATGTATTTAGCAATATTATCGGCAGTTTTGATTGTATTGAGTATGTTTGTTGGAAATTTTCTTGGATATGTATACATCAGCCGAATCCATTTGAATTGTTCAATTCGGGATAATTCTTGTAATAATTCATTTAGCTTTTGTTCTTTGTATAGATCTATCCCGTAACTTGTTGTATCTTGGGCAATTAGAATTAATTCTTTAACTCCAAGTGCGGCAAGATATTTTGCTTCTTCTACCAACTTTTCTATTGAAAGTGAATTAAATTTACCTTTTATTGCAGGAATAGCACAAAATGCACAATTATGCTCGCAGCCATCAGATATTTTTAAGTAAGCATAATGAGATGGTGTTAATAATTTTCTTTCGCCATAAAGTTCATTATGATTTTGTTTGATTTTTGCGGGTAATTTATCTAAAAAATCCGTTCCAAAAAATCCATCAATGTCAGGAAATTTTTTAGTAAGTTCTGCGCGATTACGAGATACAAGACACCCAACAACAAAGATTTTTTCAATCTTTCCAATTTGTTTTAATTTAATTGCCTGAGAAATATAATCTTCATTTTCAGCAACTGATGACTGCAAAAAACCACAAGTATTAATTATAAGATAGTCAGTTTGGTTTGGGTTTTCCGTTATTTCATATTCATAGTTAAGAGTAGCAAGTAATTTTTCGCTATCTACAATGTTCTTTGGGCATCCAAGAGTGCTAACACAAACTTTTTTATTCATAATTTTTGCTTTGGCAAATTACTTGATATTGGCTTCTATTTCATTTATTTTGGAAAGGTTTTCGCTTTTAGGAAAAGTTTGCTTATAAATTTGAATTAGGGATTTTATTTGCTCATATCTTTTGATATTGTATAAAGTATTTATTTTTCCGAAAAAAGCAGGTTCGTAATATTTTGAATCTTGGAAATTTTTAATTACTTCATCGTAGTAAAGTATTGATGAAATTGGGCTATCTAATTTTTGATAAATTTCAGCTGTGTAGAACTCACGATAAGCTAATTTATCGCGAAGTTCCTGAATCTTTGCATTTGCTTCATTAGATAAACTATCGTTTGGATATAACATTTGAAATTCTTGAAATGCTTTGATAGCAGATTGGGTGTATTGCTGATCTCTATCGAAACTTGGCGATAAAAAGTAATTGCAAAGTGCTACTTGGTAAGTTGCTGTTTTGGTGTAATCCGAAGCTGGATAATTGCGTATAAGTTTTTGATAATTGAACTCTGCTAATACATATTTTTCTTCGGCAAAATTAATTTCAGCAATATAAAATTGTGCATCGTCAGCATATTTGCTGGCAGGATATTGTAATGAAATAATATCAAATGTTTCAGAAGCAAGTTGGTATTTTTTATCTTTGTAGTATTTTAGAGCATTTAGATAAACTTCTTCGTCTGTTGCATATTTTGCATAATCAGTGGATTTGCACGAGATAATTGCTAATGATAAAATTGCTATTAATAGATATTTTACTTTATTTCTCATCATTTATTTTTTGGTTTTTAATATAATTTGAATTTGTTAAATGGATTATTTCAAAATTAACTAAAAATAAAATTTAATTATACTTTGTAGAAAGATTTGATTTAATTCAATTAATTTATGAAGTATTTGTTTGAATTTTATTTTTCCAATTCTTTATTACTTATTCTATTTACTTTTTTATAAAAACTATATTCTGTTTGTTTGCATTTACGAGTACTTTTCTTTGTAATAGAAACATTGACAATCATAACAATTTTTGGTGGTTTTGTCCTAAAAATAGAAATTCATGTAATTAATTTGTAATAATTTGCTAATTTGTATGTCTTAGCATTATTAATGTTAAGAAAACATTTTATTATATAGTTGTAAATAAAATCAAAAGTATAGATATGAGAAAATTTTACCTAATTCTTGTTTCATTTTTAATTTTTGCAAGCACAATAGGATTTGCACAAGCAATTTCAATCTCGGATCCAGATGTTTCCGAATTTCCAAGGGTGATGTCGAGTATGATGGCGTTCCAGCCAGGCGGAGATACATATTCAGATTTGAGCGTTGCTGATTTTGAAGTATGGGAAAATGGGGTGCAAATACCGCCGAGTCAGTTGGAAGTTTGGTGCAACATTAGTCCTATGAAGGTAGTATTAGTTTTGGACAAAAGCACATCAATGCAAGATATAGTGGATACGGTTCGTAAATGGGACTGGGTAGTGGAAGGTGCCACAAATTTTATCAATAATTTTCAGTTTGCCAATGGTTCCGAAATTGCTATTACTGTTTTTGGGGGTACTTCTTCCTTAAAATGCAACTTCACAAATGACAGGCAATTGCTTTTCGACTCGCTTAAAACCGTTACTCCTTATGGCAAAACCAATTATAATGCTGCATTTATGGGACCATATGAAAATCCAGTGGATTTACTAAAAAACCAACCTGCAAAGTTTAGGAGAATTGTTGTATTCTTGACCGATGGATTGCACGATGACGACCAAGCCGGACCAGTTTTGGTGGATTCAATTTCTAATCAATTAGTAAATAACAATATTCAAACATTTGCAATTTCTTTACTGACAGAACAAAATAACGATTTGAGTAATATTGCCTATAATTCGGGTGGTGGTTATAATTTAGTAACGAAAAGAAAACAATTAGCAGATATTTATTCAAATATTGCAGAGCAAATCAAAGATAAAAATATGTGTTTCTTGGCTTGGCGAACCAATCCTGTTTGTGATGAAATTGAAAGATGGAAAAAAGTAAAAATAGTTTACAAAAGACACAGCATAGAGATAAATAAAATATATCAAGTCCCCGAAACTGGCATTGCAAAACTTGCAAGTGACGAGAAGACTTATCAATTTGGCAATCCAACAATGGGTAATTATAGAGACGTAGTTATAACATTAACAGCAGAAAGTTTTGATGCATCAATATCTGATTTTAATATTAATCCTCCTTCTTATTTCAATATTGTTGATTATGGCTACGGAGAAGGTGTGCAGCCTACATACCCAATAATCGTTGAAAAAGGAAAATCTCACAAAATTGTTCTAAGATTTACTCCTTCGGGCACAATTACTTTCCGCAAGGCAAACTTGATAGTTAATTCAAATCCATGCTCTTCGCTTATTCCACTTATCGGTGGAGTTCCCGAAATTACTGTAACTAATCCAATGGAAAGCGATGTATTTTCTGCTTGTGATAATATTGAAATTAAATGGTCGGGGGTATCTGCTCAAACCAAAACAGATTTATTTTATAGTAAAAATGATGGTAATACTTGGACTCAATTTGCCACTGGAATTACTAATAATAAATACACTTGGAAACCCAACTTTGAACAAGTTGATTTGCGATTGAAAGCAGAAGTTTCTCCTACCCAGACGTATGTATGGGCAACATCAGGTGGTGGCAAGAAAAATGATATTCCAAATGGCATTGCACTATCCAAAAATCAAGATGCAGTTTATGTTTGTGGTTATTTAACTGAAAATGCCGTATTTGGCGAAAAGTATATTCAAAACTATGGACAAACAGACGCTTTTTTGGCAAAATATGATACAGATGGAAACCTGGAATGGATAGTTAATGATGGTAGCAACGAGAGCGACTCTGCATTTGCTGTTACTGTTGATGATCAAGATAATGTTTATTATGTTGGGACAACTTATTTTAACCCGCTTTTTGGTCGTAAAGTTACACCTTCAACTTCGGTTATGCTTGCTCAACATTTATTCATTGCAAAATATGCTTCAAATGGGGGGATAGTAACCGCCAATGTTATAGGAGCAAATAGCACTTATCCTTATTTTCGTGCTTGGGGTAGATCTGTTAAACAATCTGGGCAAAATATTCAGGTTGTTGGGTATTACACAGGCACGATAAAATTTGGGAGTTCTACACTTGCACAAGCCAATACGCCTACATTATTTGTTGCTAACTTTGATAAAAATCTTAAATTTATCAATGCTTATAAAGGCGGGAGCGTAACGAGTGTTAAATCTGTTAAAGATTCTAAAAACTTCACTTATCAGATACATAATTTTACTTATTATAAAGATTTTGATAGATATACATTAACAAGCGAAGGGGCTTCGGATATTGCAGTCACTAAATATGGTTTGAGTAGCGAAGGCTTTGATATTTCGGATAAATTTACAGTTGTATTTCCAAAACTTTCATTTACTCAAACTAACTTGAGTTTATCTCCAAATTGCTCTTTAGGCGATACTTGCTATCATACTTATCCTGCATTGCTAAAGAACACGGGTATTGTGCCTACAACTATTACAGGATGGGAATTTACGGGGGAATTGCCTTTGCCTTCATTCTTTTTTGTAGATTCCACTCTTTTGAATAAAACTCTATTGCCAGACGGAACTGCTGATGTCACTCTCAAGATAAATTCGCCAATTGATGGTGATATGAATGTAAGTTTAAGGTTTTATGGTAATTGCACAGAAGAAGCACAAACGGCTGTGTATGCCCATCCCGATTGTATGACAAAAACTCTCGATACAATCGATCTTGGCAAAGTGTTTATCGGAACAGATAAGCAAATTTCAAATAATTGCATTGTGGAAAATCTGAACAATATCAGCCTAACTATCAATCCAATAATATTAGGCAAAAATGCAAATGAATTTGTATTGGTAAAAACTCAATCTGATGTGATTGACCCAAAATCTTGCTATAATGGAGATATAAAATTCCATCCCAATGCTTATGGCGAACGAACTGCAAGGATAAATTTAAATATGCAAGATCCTTGCGGCAATCAGACAATATATTTAAAAGGATTTGGAGTGTATCCAAGTGCTTCCTTGCCCGATGAAGTGGACTGGAAAGTGCGAAGAATCAATACAACTTACGATAGCTTGATTGTGATAGAAAATCCAACTACAACAACTTTATCATTGAATAGTATTAAATGGAGCGATGCCCCAAAAAGTTCTGAATTTGCATATACTCCTTTTGCAACTTATCCTCAATTGATCCCCGCGGGCGGAACAATCACTTTGCCTGTAAGTTTCTCGCCAACTGACGATATTGCTTACGAAAGCGAATTGATATTTGAAATTCAAAATAAAGAATCAATAAATAATATTCCTGTGAAATTAAAAGGACAAGGATTCTATCCCGAATTAGTTGTTAATTATGATTGTGGCGTTCCCGTAAAACCAAATGAAACAGGAATTGGGACGTTAACTATTACTAATTCATCGGATAATTCATTATTGAGAGTGGATAAAATTATGTTGCAAACTCCTGCTGAAATTTATAAATGGTATTCGGGAGCCGAGCCAGCACCATTTACAGTTGCTCCAGGCGAATCTCAATCTTTTGAAGTTAGCTTTACTCCAACTGATAATCAACCTCAAAGTGTTAGATTTAATATTTGGGCAGATGATTTTGATGCAAAATTTGAAAGTTTTTGGAAAAATACTTCTAAAGTATTTGACTGCCAAGCAGTTGGTATTACTTATCCTAAACAAGTGAAATTTGGCAATAATCTTATTTGCCAAAACGAAGAGCAGACTATAACCATTGCAAATACAAATGAAACTGCCCCAATTACATTATTGCTTAGCCAATATAATATTATCGGGGACGATGAACAGTACTTTACAATTTTGGAAAAAACTGATACCGAGATAGCAGGAAATGGTACATTTGACCTTACAATTTCGTTTTATTCAAATAAGCCGGGCTTGAATACAGCAAAATTGATTATTCCAACAAATATCGGAATTGATATTGAAATTGATTTGGAAGCTTCTGTGGATATTTTGCATATATCAGCGGAATCCGGAGATTATAAAGAATTGCCTGGCGCCTCGCCGGAATTTAAGTTACGACTAAAATCTCCGGCATTCAATCAAGACATTACAAATTTAAATTTTGTAATTACTTATCCTGCTAACCAAATTAGATTTGATGAAAAATCATTTGTAAGCAAACTTACTACTAATTGGACTTGGAGCAAAATTGATTTCTCGGAATTAGGTAAAATCAAATTTGAAGGAAGTGGAATTATTCCAACTCCTTTTGACGATGAAATTGCCGAAATGAAAATGATGTTCTTGTTAGATACAGGTAAAACTCAATTAGTAACATCTCTGATTACTTATGAATGCTATGAATCATGGGACGAATTGGCTAATATTTACACTCTTCCCGTATGCTTTGATGATGGTAGAACCATCTACATTACATTAGATGGCAATGCCCCAATTTTAGAGCCAATTTCGCCAAATCCATCAAATGGAATGCTAAACTTAAGATTTTCATTAGGCAAGAAAATGAAAGTGCAAGGAGCAATTTACGATGTATTTGGTCAGTTTATCAAAGAAATAATTAATGATGATTACAATGCTGGTATGTTCGAAAAAGAAATATCTATCGAAGACCTAAATTCGGGTGTTTATTTTATTAAATTTGGAACTGAAGCAGAGAAATCTATTTATAAGCTTATTATTAATAAATAATTAAATTAACTAATAATTTATAAAGATTTTGTAATTTTGTAATCTTTATAAATAAAATTTTGGAAAAAGATGGGAACAACATCAGATTTAAAACCAGGGGCAGTAATTAAATTCAATAATGAATTGTGTACTGTGTTAGAATCCGAACATAGAACCCCAGGCAATTTGCGTGCATTTTATCAAGTGAAAATGCGTAGTATGAAGACGGGGAAATTATTGGAAAATAGATTTCGTTCGGGCGAAACAATCGAATTTATCAGAGTGGAAAAGAATAATTATCAATTTCTTTACCGCGATGGCGACCATTTTATTTTTATGGATCCCAATTCTTACGAACAATTTCCAGTTGATGCGATAGTCGTTGGTAAATTAGCAGATTATATGAAAGAAGGTCAAGAGGCAATCCTTTCAATAACAGATGGAATGGTTTTATTAGTTGAATTACCAACAACAGTTACCTTGCGGATTACTCAAACCGAGCCAGGCTTCAAGGGCGATACTGCAACAAATGTAACTAAACCTGCAACTGTAGAAACTGGCGCAACAGTTGGAGTGCCATTATTTATCAACGAAGGGGATTTAATCAAGATTGACCCCAACACAGGCTCATACTTAGAAAGAGTAAAAGAATAA
>DYLM01000122.1 GCA_020722095.1 Chloroherpeton thalassium | reverse complement strand
AGAAGAAGCATTGGACAATGCAAAAGAAGCAATTTTATGTTACCTTGAAGGGCTTTATATTTCAAAAACCTTATTTCTCTAATAAACCTTAGTAGAAAAATTATGCACAATACATAATAACCTTATTACCTTATTTGGATATAATCAATTTGAAATAAGGTTCAAATTCTGTATATGGAAATTATTTCTACTAAGGTTAATAATGAGGATAAGGTTTTTAGATTACAAATATGATGATTTAAAAAACTTAATTTAACTCAATCTTTTTCAAATATTATGCTTTTCTTCTCTCACCTCTAACAACTTCAGGAATGAGAATTAATTAATTTTAGTTTTAATAAATATTATTTGCTTTAATTCTTCTATATTTAATTAAATTGGTTGCAATTAACAAATTTTATTATGTGTGGAATAATTGGATATATCGGCAAGAAGGACTTGCTACCTTTATTAATTACAAGTTTGAAGAGAATGGAATATCGCGGATATGACTCTGCGGGCTTTGCAATTCTTGACCAAAATAATAAACTCGTATCTTTAAAGAAAAAAGGCAGAGTTGCCGACTTGGAAAATGCAAACGAAAAAGCTAAAATTATTGGAAATGTCGGAATTGCTCACACTCGTTGGGCAACTCACGGCTTCCCAAATGACATCAATGCACATCCACATTTTGATAATAAAGGCAATATCGCCATTGTTCATAATGGAATTATTGAGAATTATGCAACAATTAAGCAAAAATTACTATCTGAAGGCTATCACTTTGCTTCGGATACCGACACAGAAGTGCTGGCAGTATTAATCGAAAGATTTTATGCAAAAGTAAATAATCTCGAATATGCCGTCCGCTTGGCTTTGAACGAAGTGAACGGAACTTTCGGCTTGGCAGTTGTGTCGTCATATTTGCCTGATACAATTATTGCTGCACGCCACGGCAGTCCGCTTATTTTGGGAATTGGAGAGAATGAATATTTGGTAGCATCTGATGCCTCGGCGATTATCGAGCATACAAAAAATGTAATTTACTTGAATGATGACGAAATGGCAATCCTGACGCCCAATGGCTTTTTAACCAAAACTATTAGCAATTTTGAAACTCAAGCCGAGATTCATACTATTGATTTTGATTTAGACCAAATTGAAAAAGGTGGTTTTGACCATTTTATGTTGAAGGAAATTTTCGAACAGCCCCAAACAATTACCGATGCAATGCGTGGTAGATTATTAGCCACAGAAGGAAATGTAAAATTAGGTGGATTGCGTTCTGTAAAGGAGAAATTACGTAATGCTCGTAGAATTATCATCACAGCTTGTGGCACTTCATACAATGCGGGTTTGGTGGGCGAGTATTTAATTGAGCAATTAGCAAATATTCCTGTGGAAGTGGAATATGCTTCGGAGTTTCGTTATCGCTCACCAATTTTGTACGAAGATGATATTGTGATTTTTATTTCGCAAAGTGGCGAAACCGCAGATACTTACGCTGCTGTTCAGGAAGCAAAGCAACGCGGGGCAACAGTTCTGGGAATTGTGAATGTGGTGGGCAGTTCAATCGCTCGCTCGACTGATGCTGGGATTTATATTCATGCGGGACCCGAAATTGGAGTTGCCTCCACCAAAGCATTCACATCTCAACTAACGGTATTTGCACTACTTGCGTTATATCTTGGCAGAATGAAAAATGTTTCAGTTGTTGATGGGATAAAAATTGCCAAGGAATTAGCCGAATTACCAAATAAAGTTCAGCAAATATTAGAGAATGCCCACGAAATTGAGAAAATTGCCAAAGAATATTCTAATGTTAAGAATTTCCTATACCTTGGACGCGGTTTCAATTTTCCAGTGGCTTTGGAAGGCGCTTTAAAATTAAAGGAAATTTCTTACATACACGCCGAAGGGTATCCTGCTGCTGAAATGAAGCACGGACCAATTGCCTTAATTGATGAAAATATGCCCGTTGTATTCATTGCGCCAAAAGATGAAATTTATGATAAAATCGTATCGAATATTCAAGAAGTGAAGGCACGCAAAGGCAAAGTTATTGCCATTACAAATTATGGCAATGAAGAATTAAGCAAAATAGCAGATCATTGCATCTATATTCCCGATACATTGCCCTTGCTAACACCAATTTTAACGGTTATTCCATTGCAATTACTTGCGTATTATACAGCAAAAATACTAAATCGGGATATTGATAAACCCCGAAATTTAGCCAAAAGCGTGACGGTAGAATAGAAAAAAACTTGGCTAATAAGGTGAGTTATCGTGATTTAATTAATGGAAGAATTGGTTTCCAATTAATATAATATCTTGAGCCGAAAAGATTTTTATTTTTACTTTCTTTGAGAATATTAAATTCTTTTAAAATGAATAAAATATCTCGAAGATCTCTCTCGATATTCGTTTCATCAGTGGCAAGTTTTTCTTTTATTATCTCATTGGCAATTGCTTGTTTAAATACTTCTATGTTGCTAATATCAATATATTCTTCACTTATGTCCTGAATAATTGCTACGATGTCTATAAAATTTCCTTCTATTAGAAACAATCTCATTATTAACTCATTTAATACAGAAGGCATATTCAAATCGCCTGATTTAATTACTTCAAAACCATTTTCCGTAATAATGTTATTCTGAAAATCGTATAATTTTAGGTCCCTCAATAGTAATTTAATATTTAAAACATTACTATTTTTTGATGATTTCCATTGGCGGTGTTTTTGTATTTCTTCCCAAATAACATCCTCAACTTTATTTATTCGTACAGATTGTATTTTCCAGTTTTCTAAGGATTTCATTATGAAATATATTTCTTGTATTTTTAAATCTCGATAATATGCATATCCTCGCTTAATTTCTGCCCTTTTTGAATTATCTTTTGAAGGAGATTTTTTTGCTTCTCTTTTAAGTTCAATTTTATTATTATCAGCAATTAAAATACCAATATAATCTGGCCATAACCATTTCTGAACTGACATAAATTCGTTTTTAGGTAGTGATAAATATGAATAGTCTGCTTGGGTGCAATACGATATAGCTTGACCTAAACCAGTTATATACTATCTTTTGTTTGCTCCACTTGGCTTGCATTCTACTTGAATTATCTCTTTTGTCTTTAATTGCACTTGAACGTCAGGTACCGGAAAATCGTAACTAAACCTCGATACTAATTCAACTTCTGGTTTTATTTTAAACCAATTTGATGTAAGCTGGACTACTTGATTATGCGTCATTTTTCTTAAATATTATTAAATAATCATGGTTGCAAATGAAATAATTTGATCTTAAAGATCTAAATTTATTTATGTTTTCCTTGCCATTTCTGGAAGAAGCTGATCGTGTTACTTTAATAATTTTTGTGTAAAATTCAAAGCCAACTTCAAAACCAATTTGTGTTGCATAGTAATCTAATGGGATTGTTTTTCCTCCCTTCTTAAAATCTTCACCAATTAACACACAAAAAAACTTGCCTGGTTTTAGTAGTTTGTAAATGTTTTGAAAGATTTTTTTTAGTCCTTTATTGAAATCTTCTGTCGTCTCATAATTTGACAAATCACCTTCTGAATAACCATATTCATTACTATACTTCACCAATTCACCATAAGGTGGATGAGCAAAAGCAAAGTCAAAACTATTTTCAGCAAAGCCCATTTCATCTAATTTTTGCGAGTCTCCAATGAGTACTCGTTGTTTATCCAGCCAATAATCTAAACCTTTTTCATTTATAAATTGGTAATTATATTTAATGTTTTCCATTGCAATCTTAGCAATATTTGGATTTACTTCAACTGCATAAGCCTCTCTTTTTAAATGAGCAGATACAATCAAAGTAGTGCCTGAGCCACAAAAAGGGTCAATTATCTTATCACCTTCTTTTGAAAACCTCAAAATGCATTGTTTCTGAATTTCTAATGGTGAATTTCCGTGTATTGTTTGTTGTGTCCACTTATAAGGGTCTCTCGATGGGGTGTCCCAAATAGTAAAAAATTGAAGATTTTGTTTTTCTTCATAATCTCTCCAAAGCAAAGGATCTAAATCATTAACTTGTGCGTTGATAGATTTAGAGACTTTTGTTGCCTTTTCTTTTGGCTTTTTATCGTTAATTTCTAATAAAGTATCCATTTATTCTTTTCTATTCTACATTTATATTTAAATCAATGTATGTTTTAACGTTTATATAATCT
>DYLM01000025.1:21141-25901 GCA_020722095.1 Chloroherpeton thalassium | reverse complement strand
CACTTTCCGGGTGGCGGAGGTGGGGGCAGCGGCCCTAACTTGGGCGGCGCAGGTGGAGTCATGGGCGCCCCGGGCGCCCCGGACGGAAATAATTATCATACTGGTGGCGCCGCCGGTCTTGTATATTCTAATCAAACAAAGAATTATGGAATGTTAATGTCGTTACCTGCCGGTGGTGGTGCTCCAGGGGATAATACTGGTGGTGGTGGTGGTGGAGCATCATTTTTTGGTCTTGGAGGCACGGGGGAGGGAAGTTCTTCCTCCCGAACCCCTATTTTTTATGGCGGGGGTGGTGGTGGTTTTAACAACACCACCTACACGGGCGCATCAGGCGCCGGTGGTATCATCATTATCGAAGAATATGGTACAAATATGTAATTACAAAATGTTAATTACAAGAATCACAAAATAATCTTATAGGATAATATTATGTCAATAGATAAATCAATGTACGCTTTAATAGATAATAACATCGTTCAAACAATTTGCGATTTGTCGGTAACAGGTATTCCCGATTTTGGAACTTGGATAAACATCGCCAATTCAACAATACAAACTTCAAATACGTCTGGTTTTGGTCCAGGATGGATTTACAATTCAGCAAACACCACATTCACTCCGCCACCAGAACCAGAACCTACCTTTATTATTTCAAAAGTTGCATTCTTAAATAGATTTGAACAATCTGAATTAGTTCAAACGCAATTAGCGGCCATTGTTAATCCCACATCAAACACAGCACAACAAATTCAGTCAGCCCAAATTTCTGTGTTTTTACAATATTTGAATTCAGCAAGTCAAATTGATTTAAAACTTCCACAAACACAAAATGCAATCACACTTCTTACAAATTCCGGAATTTTAACACAAAATCGGGCCAATACAATTTTACAAACACCTGCTGCACCCAATGAATTGCCCGAAAAAATTATATAAAAAAGGAGAGTTCTAAAAATGGAATGGAAAAACAATCTTCTTAAACTAATTGCGGGTTCAATCCTATTCATCGCATGGACTGCAATCGTGCAAATGTTTATGCCAACAGGAGCCGAAATTCTTGTTTTAGGTATTCAATCTGCTCTGACTGGAATCGGTATCATTCAACTCCGAAGCGGAAACGCATCTGATATTATTAATAATATCATCAAAATGGTCGCTGGTGGAGGACTTATGGGCATTATGGGGTACTTAGTTTATATGAAACTAGCAAGTCCCGATCTTTTAGTTGCTGACATTGGTGCTGCTCTTGTTAGTCTTGGTATTATTGCATCAAAAGGAACAGGAACACCAACACAAAATCAAAATAATCAAAATACTGCTGTTTACATCCAAAACAAATCTGTTGAATCTTAATAGAATCTTAATGGAATCTCAATTCTAATCTTAATATTGGAGATAAAAAATGAAAAACTATTTCAAAAAAACTGGTTTAGCCCTTGCAATATCAGCAAGTGTTGTAACAATGGGTCTTGGTGGATGTGCTAATCTAAACACTCCAGCAGGCCAAGCACAAGCCACCCAAGTTGCGGGCCAAGCTGTTCAATACGGTCTAGTAGCAGTTCAAGTTGCGGATGCTTTAGTTTCAGCACAATCTCAAATTACTATTGTTGAAAATGAATTGAAATCGAAAAAATCTCAATTTACACCCGAACAATGGGCTCAGTTAGAAGCAACTGATGCTCAGATCAATCACTTTTTGGCTACTGTTAAACAATTAGAACAAATGCCATCTAATAGTGTTGCTGGAAATGCAACAACTATTTTAATCAATGCTTCTCAATTATATCAAATGTATGGACAAGTTAGAGCAATGTATCTCACTTCGAGACAGATTGTTGCAACACAATATTCTAGTTTGTCTCCCATTGAGCAATACAATCTTCAAACTTTAGATAATCAAGCAAAGACTATTGATAATGCTGTAACACAATTATCTGCTTCGGCTAATGTTCCTGGTTCAAATATTCAAAATATTACACCCATTATCATCCAAGCACTTCAAGTTGCTGCTTTAGCTGCCAAAGTAGCATTAGCTTCTGGTGCTTAATAATTAAATTTCAAGAAAAATTACATTTTTTTTATCATGGGAAGATAAATCAACTTCCCATTTTTTTATATTGAGATATTCCAAATGATAATTTAGACAAAGGAAGAATCCTATGATGACCATCAAAAAACCAATAATTAAAACAATCCCACGAAAAACGGAACAAAAAAATATAAAAATCGCATTTTCAGGTAGTGGTTATCTTGCACCGGCTCATGCTGGTTTTGCTTTTGGTATGATGGAGCGAGGATTCAATATAACAGAGGTCGCAGGAACCTCTGGTGGTTCAATTGTTGCTGCTATTTTAGCAACTGGTGTAACAAAGGAAGACATTAAACGAATTGCATTTACTCAATATCCAGTGGGTATTGTATCAAAAAGCAATTTTCAGATTATAAACTCTCTTTTTCATAATAACATTTATTTAAATTCGGGAAATATTCTTCAGATGTGGCTCAACGATATTCTCGGAAATAAAACTTTTGGGGACGTTAAAATACCCATAACAATTATGGCAACGAATTTGACAGAAAATAAAAGTATTGAATTTTCACATAAAACAACTCCAAATTTATCTTTAGCATTCGCTTGTCGGGCATCTTCATCAGTTCCTTTCATTTATGCACCAATTAAGTATGAGGGAAATACCATCGTTGATGGTGGCGTAAGAAATAACATTCCAACCAATAAATTAAGTCCGGGTGGATTAAGGGTTGGAGTTCGAATTACCGGTTCAGATTCTACAAACATTAACAGTATTGTCGGATTTTCAAAACAGTTGATTAATTGTTTACTTGATGCAAATGAGGACAATTTAGTTGCTTGGGCACAATCAACAGGAGCAGATATTGTTGATGTGAATTGTGATCCTTATGATTTTTTGGATGCGAAAATTCCCATTCAAGGTAAAAAGGATTTATTTAATCGAGGTAAACAAGCTGCATTAAACTTAAAATTTGAAAATAATAAAATAAATGGAAATTATTAATATCACACCTAATATCAGCATTACAAGTGATATTGATTTAAAATCGAATACCGAAAATCATATCGAACAAAGTAATATTGATAATATAGACTCTATCATTGACAATGCTCAAGTTTCTATTGGAATAAAAATTAATTTTTAAGGATAAAAAAATGGACAATTTTACTCAAGCATTCACTTATGTTATAGGAAATGAGGGAGGATATACAAATGATCCAAAAGATTTGGGTAATTGGACTGGTGGAAAAATTGGATCAGGAATACTAAAGGGAACCAAATATGGTATTTCCGCTGCATCTTACCCAAATCTTGATATTAAAAATTTAACTCTTTCTCAAGCCCAACAAATTTATAAAAATGATTTTTGGGATAAAAATAATCTAAATCTAATAACATCGTCTATGATTTCAATTAAATGTTTTGATATGCTTGTTAATATGGGCTCGGGTAATGCAAATCCATTAATTCAATTGGCAATTAAATCATTAAATGAAACAATAATAGTTGATGGTAATATTGGCCCCAAAACAATTGATACAATCAATTCAATAGACGAAGATCAACTATTCAATCTTTTGGAATGTGCATCAGGAGTTTATTATTGGACTTTATCGACAAAATATAATAAATCATTAAGTCGTTATTTGACGGGTTGGTTGAATAGAGCATATAAAAAAATAACAAAGAAATAACAAAAAAATAAAAAAAGGAAATTAAATGCCTATTGATGAATCCCACGAAGTATCTAGAACACTTAAAGAAAATATCATTTATCCAGCCCACGAAGAAAGAACTGAATCGGCCATTTTCAGAGAAAATAAAAAATTATTGGTGGATGAATTGGATATACCTTGTTTAATTTGTGGATCAAAAGAAAAACGAGAAGTCCATCACATTTTTGAATGGAGTTTATTTCCTGCTCTCGACACAGAAAAAATGAAATCTATTTTGAAAATTATCGATTTTTATGGCTACTCCAAACAAGATGATACACCAATCGAAAGTCCTGATGATAAGAGAAATTTAATAGTATTATGCGAAACACATCATAGAGAAGAAAATAACGGAATTCATGCGATTTCATTTCCCATCTGGATTTCTCAAATGGCAGTAAAAGATGGCATCGATATTACACCAGAAACGAAAATAATTAAAACAAAAGATAAGAAATTAACAAATAATATAAAGAAAACTAAAAAAGTTTCACCCGTTTCACCTAAAATTCCTCAAAACTAAATAATAATAAAAAAGAGGATAAAATTATGGCATTATATCAAGATCAATATTTGGATCAGGGTTCAACATTCAACACTCAAATAAATCTATCAGATAATAATGGTATTCCTTATAATTTAACGGGATTTATTGTTTCGGCACAAGCAAAAAAATCTTATTATACACCAAACGTTGCTATCAATTTCACATCAACAATTGTTAATGCCAATACAGGAACAATATCATTATCAGCAAATAATATACAAACATCAAATGTTTATGGAACTCTTGTGTATGATGTCATCTTAACCGAATTTTCATCCAATAATGTCACTCGGGTATTAGAAGGTAAAATCTATGTTAATCCTGGTGTGACAGGTTTATCAGGAACAGGGTTTTGAATGACAATTAAGGTTGTTGTTAATCCAAATAATATATTAAATGTAAAAAGCACTTCTGTATTTTATGGAAGTGCTAATGTCGTTCCTATTGTTAATGAAGCTGTTGCAA
>DYLM01000025.1:0-21041 GCA_020722095.1 Chloroherpeton thalassium | reverse complement strand
GGTGGCGGAAATAAACGGCGGAACATTCTAAAAAAGAAGGATAAAAGATGGCAATTTCAAATTCGACAATAGTTATTAAAAAAATCAAATGTCACAAGTATTCCGCTAAGTTTACAGACAAGGGAAATAGCTTATTCATTTCTCTCAAACACACTTTTTATTGGTAGTGGAACAGCGTCCTTGAACATTGGTGGATTAGCTTACACATCAACTATTGATTCCGCAACACCAACTAATATTATTAACACCCTTGTAAAACGATCCTCAAATGGAAGGTTTTCGGGCCATTTAACAGGAACAGCAGATCAATTAACAACACAAAGAACATTTTTTGATTTCTGGTGGCGATATAACAGCATCGGGTGTTAATTTTGATGGAACTGCACCAGTAACATTGAATGCGAGTTTGACATCTGTTCCTGGATTAACAGCGGGCCAATATGGATCTTCTGTTGCCTCTGTTGTAATAAATGTAGCAGCAAATGGTAGAATTGTCGGAATTACAACGGCATCCATCATATCAAGTGACGGCGATGGATTAGCTGCACCAACTATTATCCAACATGCTTCTAGTGCGACGACACCAGGAAGCAACATTCTAGTTATCGGTTCTGCTCCAAACTACCCATCAGCAACATTTTTCCAATTATAAATAACACACAATACAACGGAGCAACATCTATATTAAATTTTTATAACGATGAGAGTTATGGTGCAATTTTAGCTTGGTTCAATCCAAATTCCCCATCTTTGCCCGCAGGAATATCTTTAGGATATTACACTAGTCAGTCTTTTACTCAAACAAGCATAAGTATTTTTGAATTATCTCCTGTTGGTGCAACGCCAATTCAGCAAAGTGAAACATTTTTACCAACCGTGTCAACCAATCCAGAAGTTTTTTGACGCATCAACGGCTCCTCCCACTAATAACGGATTGGGTTTTACTATTTGGTGTCAGACTAACGGTGCTTACAATAATTCTGTTGCCACACTACCTTCTAACTGGATTTTTTTCTGTGAACGCATTTAACGTAGCAACTACCAATGCTTATATGGGTATAGCATATTCAACAATCGATTCTTCTGTAAATCCAAATGCCGTTTGGAACATTACAAATGTGGATACTAATAATCAATCCGCTATGGCAGCAACATTTATTTTATCGTCTTAATTAAGGAAACACCATGC
Source organism: Chloroherpeton thalassium (assembly GCA_020722095.1). Taxonomy (GTDB): domain Bacteria; phylum Bacteroidota; class Ignavibacteria; order Kapaibacteriales; family UBA2268; genus GWF2-33-9. Next base: position 19,852 of record DYLM01000025.1, on the reverse strand, counting down.
AATATGTATTGAATTATGACACTAACGGATTGATAATCGATTGATATCAATCAAATACTATTATATCTAATTTCAAATACAGCTCAAAATATTTTATGATAAATAAATAATAATAAATAACATTATTACTATGGGGATCATATGGCAAACATAACAAATAATAATATACAAACACGAGAACAATTTCAAGAATATTGTTTGAGACGCCTTGGATTTCCTGTAATTAACATCAATGTGGATGAAGATCAAGTCCGTGATCGGATTGATGATGCTTTATTATATTACACAGATTATCATTTTGATGCTACACAGAAATTTTATTATATACATTTAGTTACACAAAACGATATCGACAATCGTTATATCGATTTAACAAATGTAACAGATGAATCGAATAATGTTATTAATATTCAGGGAATTACAAGAATTTTTCCAATTCAAGATTCCCAAGCAACGATCAATATGTTTGATTTAAGATACCAACTTCGGTTAAATGAATTATATGATTTTACATCAGCATCTTATATCAATTACACTTTAACACAACAACACTTAAGAACACTTGAAATATTTTTTACAGGTGAAGTTCCCATTAGATTTCAGCGTCATATGAAGCGTTTGTTTATTGATTGGGCATGGGGATCATCAGAATCTCCTGTTGGTACAGTTGTTGTTGCTGAATGTTATGCAACAATTGATCCAAATACTTATCCTGATGTTTGGAATGATCGTTGGTTAAAATCATATGCCACAGCCCTTATTAAGAGGCAATGGGGCGAAAACATGAAAAAATTCCAGGGTGTTCAAATGCTTGGTGGTATTACCCTAAATGGACAACAAATTTTCGATGAAGCACAGGACGAAATTGATAAACTGGAGCAACAAATGATTGATGATTATTCTGGTGTATTAGAATTTATGATGAATTAAAGGATGAAAGATGCCAGTTAATCCATATTTTTCAAATTATCGTTCAAAAAATGAACAGAATTTAATCGAAACATTAATCCACGAAGCCATTCAAATTGAAGGTATGGATTGCTTTTATCTACCAATGTCCAATATTTCGCCAAGAGATTTAATTTATGGAGAAGATCCCCTAAAGACATTCACAAGTGCTTTCCCCATTGAATTGTATCCAGAAAATACAATGGAGTATGGTGGATCAACTAATTTTTTTAGTAAATTTGGACTTGAACTTCGTCAAACATTAACAGTTATTCTTTCAAAACGAACTTTTGATCAGAGAGTTTCAAATGGGCAAACGACAACAAGACCAAAAGAAGGCGATTTAATTTATATTCCCGTTACAAATGGACAAGGAGAATTGTTTGAAATCACATTTGTTCACCAAAACAAAGATATGTCTTTGATGGGAAGAAAAAATCCATTCTATTATAGTCTTGAATTAGAGAAATTTAAATACTCACAAGAAGTCATTTCAACTGGAATTTCCGATATTGATATTATTCAAACTCTGGAAGCCACAGCACAACAATTCTATTTCCAAAGCTTGAATGGTATGTTTAATATAGGAGAAATTATCTATCAATCTATTGATGGCACATTTGCTAATTCTTCGTGCCAAGCAACTTTATCTGCATGGGATGTTCCTAATTCTGTTATGAATCTCAATCAAATTGTTGGTAATTTTTCTATGAATACAGTAACATATGGTGTCACATCGAATGCAAATTGTGTATTTGTTGAAACGAACTCTTTCATCGAAGCACAACAACACGCCGATTTTGATAATAATGTCCTCAATACAGAAGCAAATGATTATCTCGACACATCAGAAACTAATTCTTTTGGAACATTATAAATTATGGCAACAATAATTAATAATTATCCAAGATCGATTAGAAAAACCATTGTTGGATTTGGAGATTTGTTTAATAATATAACTGTTTCAAGAACAAATCCAGATGGTTCTATTAATCAAACATTTTCTGTGCCTGTTATTTTCGCTCCGAAAGAGAAATATTTAACAAAATTACTGGGTGATCCTAATTTAGATAAAAAAATACAAATCGCTTTACCTCGAATGTCTTTTGATTTGACAGGTATTCAATATGATTCGACAAGAAAACAAATCACGAATCTTAAAAATTATTCGACTACAAATAATCCTAACCAAATTTATAGTCAATATGTGCCGGTTCCGTACAATTTTGATTTTGAACTTTACATTTATGTTAGAAACATTGAAGATGGAACAGAGATAGTTGAGAAAATTTTACCATTTTTTACACCCGATTATACAATTAAAATCAATTATAATCCAAATATGGGTGAAGCTGGTATTAAAGAACTTCCTATTTTATTAAAAGATGTTAATTTTAACATCGATTTTGAGGGAGAAACCGATTCAACTCGGGTAATTATTTGGACATTATCTTTTGTAGCAAAAGGATTTATTTTTGGACCAATATCCCAATCATCTGTTATTAAAGAAGTTATTATCGATTTATTGAATTATAATGAAGCCGGAGTTTCGGATGTTACTTTAAATTTAGCAAACACTGGATTTGGTTCTTATACTATTGGCGAAACTGTATTCCAGGGTTATTCTTTAGAAACTTCTAACGCTTCAGCAGTTGTTAAATATTATAGTAACACCACAAATCAATTGATAATTACTGATATTACAGGAAAATTTTTATCAAATACATATATTAATGGTTCACAAAGTCATGCTAATTACATCATTAGTGATACAGCAATGCCCGACAATAAATTTGCGACAATCGATGTTAAAGTTAATCCTTTAACAGCAAATATCAATTCAAATTACACAATCGAAACAACTATAACTGAGTATTAATTATGGCAGATTATAATGATAAACTAAATGAAATATTTGATATTGTTCCTGTGTCGGTTTTAAGTGAAACGACAGAATCAACACAACAAAATCAACCAGATACAGATAATCAGATTATTCCATCAAATAATACATCTTTGGACAAAGAAGTCTTTGAATATGATTTAAAAACTGAATATGATGAAGTAAAGAAAAATTACTCTACTATTATAAAGCATGGACTTGATGCTATTAGAGAGATTAGCGATGTTGCATATCAATCACAAGAACCACGAGCCTATGAAGTTTTAGGTCAATTGATTAAGTCTGTAACAGACACAAATGAAAAAAGAATAATGCTTCAAAAACAAATACGGGATATGACAAAAAATACCAATGAGTCACAAAGTAATGGAAATACCAATATTGATAAAGCAATTTTTATTGGAAGTGCCGCTGATTTGAATAAACTATTAAAAGGTAAGGATTTAGAATGAGTACAACGAAAACTGCATACCGTGATAATCCAAATCTGAAACGGGCTGGCGTTAAGACAGAGTGGACACAAGAACAGATTTTTGAATATGCAAAATGTGCTGCTGATCCTGTGTATTTTTCAGAAAAATACATGAAAATCGTTAATGTTGATAGAGGTTTAATGCCTTTTGAAATGTGGGATTTTCAAAAAGAAATGATTCAGTTATTCAAAGATAATAGATTCGTTATCACAAAATGTCCTCGTCAAATTGGAAAATGTGTTCATAAAACAACAGAAATAAAAGTAAAAAATAAAAAAACGGGACATATTGAAACTATCTCTATCGAAGATTTTTATAATCGGATAAAGCAAGTAAAATCAAACAAATATAAGTTTGAAAAGAGTGATATTTGAAATTAAAAAGGAAATAAACCTTGAAGAACGATTTATCAGATCAAATCGAACGAAAATTTATTGATACGATTGAACTAGACGATTGGGAAGTAGAATCTGACACGGGTTGGATTTCAGCTTCCCACATTTCGAAAACAATAGAATATGATGAATGGCAAATTATCACGAGTTCAGGCAAACATTTAATCTGTGCTGATGATCATATTGTATTTGATCAATTCAATAATCAAGTTTTTGTGAAAGATTTGATTTCTGATAAATCATTTATTCAAACAAAAGATGGCATTGAATTAATTATTTCTGTTGTAAAAACAGACAACAAATCAAACATGTTTGATTTGACAGTTGAATCAGATGAACATAGATTTTATACAAATAATATTTTGTCCCATAATACAACTTCAACTGTTGCTTATTTACTTTGGCGTTCAATTTTTTCAGATGATCAGAATATTGCTATTCTTGCTAACAAAGGTTCTTTAGCAAGAGATATTCTTGGAAAATATCAGTTAGCTTATGAAAATCTTCCCGATTGGTTACAGCAAGGGGTTGTTGTTTGGAATAAAGGAAGTGTTGAATTAGAGAACGGATCAAAACTTGTTGCAGCAGCGACATCAAGTTCCGCTGTTCGTGGTGGTGCTTTTAATTGTGTTTTCCTCGATGAATTCGCTTTCGTTCCTAATAATATAGCCAACGATTTTTTTAATTCTGTATATCCTGTTATTTCATCTGGTAAAACAACCCAGATTATTATTGTATCGACTCCGAATGGAATGAATTTATTTTACAAATTATGGATTGATGCGATGCAACGAAGAAATAATTATAAACCATTTGAAATTCATTGGTCGGATGTTCCAGGACGAGATGAAAAATGGAAAGAAGAAACCATCAGAAACGTGGGGCAACGATCTTTTGATCAAGAATTTGAATCGGTTGATGGAAACACACAATTACAACTCCTTGATAGTGAGACGAATTTTATCACACAAATGTCCATTAAACAATTATACACTAATTTAAGTGAACAGTCAATCAAAAATGAGTAATCTTCCGAAATCTTTTACGCCGAATGGAAAATTTTTGATTCATACACCCAATGGATATGAATCATTTTTTGGTGTAAATAAAATTTCAAAAGATAGATTTGTTCACTTAAAATTCACAAACGAAAAAGAATTGCGATGTTCGGAAGATCATCCGATTTTAACAGTCGATGGTATTATAAAAGCGAAAGATTTAACAAAAAAACACTGTATCGAAACAGAAGATAAATTAGGTTGTTTTGTTAAATCGAAAAGAATTATCAAAAAGAAAATCGAACTTTTTGATATTGTAAATTCCGGTAAAGACCATCTTTATTTCTCAAATGGAATTGTTTCCCATAATTGTGAATTTCTAGGATCATCAAATACACTTATATCAAGTTCCAAACTTCAAGAAATTGCCTATAGAGATGTTGTCAAAATACTTAAAATTGGTGAAGATAATCAACTGGATATTTACATCGATGTTATTAAAGGAGATGGGGAATTAACAAAGGACCATATTTATGTAATGACGGTGGATGTGGCAGAAGGAAAAAATCTCGATTCATCAGCAATCAGTGTTTTTGACGTATCGACAACTCCCTACAAACAAGTCGCAAAATACAAAAATTCACACATTTCGCCGGTTTTATTTCCCACTGTTATTGCCGAAGTGGGAAAGTATTACAACAATGCTTATGTTCTTATTGAAATAAATAATAATCCCCAAATCGCAGACATTCTAATTTCAGAAATGGAATATGAAAACGTACTTCGAGTGGAATCTGGAAATAAACAATCTCAAAGATTAGCCGCTGGATTTGGTCGTGGTGTGCAAACTGGACTAAAAATGTCCCATCAAGTTAAAAAAATTGGTTGTTTAAATTTAAAAACTCTAATCGAAAGTAACAAATTAGAAATTTTAGATTTCGATACAGTTTCGGAACTATCATCATTTGTTTCTACAGCAAGCAGTTGGTCAGCAGAAGAAGGTGCCAATGATGATATGGTAATGACTTTGGTAATATTTTCTTGGATAACAACACAAAAATATTTTCGTGATATTGTGAATCATGATCTAAGAAAACAACTACAATTAGAAAAATTTAATAAAATTGAAGAATCTAATTTTGTTTCACCCATTATAGATCGGGGACAGGACAATCTTTTCTTTTTCGATGGAGAAGATGTTTGGTTTACCGGAGATTATGATGAAAGCTATAAAATGTATCTTCAAAATTCTTAAATCATAAATAAAAATAAAACTTCTATCATAATAAGGAGAATTTCCCCATGTCAATACAATTATCTCCAGGTGTAAGCATTTCAGAGATTGATCTCACTACAGTTGTTCCTTCTTCAATCGCTACCGTAGGCGCCTTTGCTGGTAATGCCACTTGGGGTCCAGGAAATACATTTTACACTGTAGATAGTGAAACGACACTTGTTTCTGTTTTTGGTGAACCAAACTCAAACACATATTTAGATTTCTTTACCGCAGCCGATTTTCTGGCCTATTCAAATAATCTCCAATTTGTTAGAGCATTAAGCCCAAACACATTTAATGCTACTGCCAACACTTCCGGACCATCTATTCAAATTCCCAATGAGGAAATCTATTCTACTGAATACATGCTCTTGGATAATCAAAATAAATATGGACCTTTTGTGGCCCGATATGCAGGCGCTTTAGGCAATTCAATTAAAATTGATGTATTTGATTCTTCTGATGTTAATGCTTTTAGCAATTGGGAATTCTCTGGATTTTTTAATGGACCCCCCTCAACATCATCTCATGTGTTAAATTCGGGTGGTGCTAATGATGAATTCCATATGGTTATTACCGATGCAAATGGAGCAATTTCTGGTAGTAAAGGCACAATTCTTGAAATTTATCCATTTATGTCAAAATCATCTAACGCTATTGATGATAATGGTATTTCTACATTTTATAAAAATGTGCTATTAAGCAAGTCACAATACATTTATTCAGTTGATCCAATCGATTATGCTAATACAAAATCAACATGGGGATCAACATCCACAACAAATTTCGCAAGAACTTCTGTTGCAAATACAACATTTGTTTTATCTGGTGGTGTAGATGCTCCATTAACAGATGCAGATTATATTGCGGCATTTTCTAAGTTTGCAAATAAAACTTTAATCGATGTGGGATTAGTATTAACTGCGGCAGCTAGTACCACACTTCAACAATACATCATTGATAATATTGTTACGCCCACGGGGTCATTAGTTGGTAGAAGTGGAGATTCGATGGCATTTATATCTCCTCCCTATAATGCTGTAGTAAATCAGCCTGGTATGGAAGTTTCTAATATTCGAGCATGGAATAATGCCTTAAACAGAAATTCTTCATATGTATTTGTTGATTCTGGCTGGAAATACATATATGACAAATATAACAATGTTTATAGATATGTTCCTCTGAATGGCGATACCGCAGGACTTTGTGTATTTACAGACGCTATTGCCGATCCTTGGTATTCGATTGCTGGTTTGAATCGTGGTGCTATTAAAAATGCTGTTAAATTGGCATGGAATCCCAATCAAACGCAAAGAGACCAATTATACCAAATGGGTATCAATCCAGTAGTTTCTTTCCCCGGACAAGGAACCATTCTTTTTGGCGATAAAACTTTTGTGTCGAAACCATCTGCTTTTGATCGAATTAACGTCAGAAGATTGTTTATTACTCTTGAAAAATTTATTAGTCTCTCTGCACAATACAGTCTATTTGAATTTAATGATGATTTTACAAGAGCACAATTCGTTTCCATGGTCACACCGTACTTACGGAGTGTTCAAGGAAAACGTGGTATTACAGATTTCTTAGTTGTTTGTGATTCCACTAATAACACACCCCAGGTTATTGACAATAATCAGTTTGTTGGAAGTATCTTCATTAAACCTGCCCGTTCAATCAACTTCATTCAACTAAATTTCGTTGCGGTGGCTACCGGTGTTCAATTTAGTGTTGTTACTGGCGCTGTGTAAATAATAAAAAAAGCAAGCAAAAAATAAGAAACAAAATAATGGCTTTTACAATATCTGATTTCATATAGGAGACAGAATAATGGCTTTTACAATATCTGATTTCACATCGCAATTAACGGGAGATGGCGCTAGACCAAATCTTTTCAATGTCACTTTGACTTTTCCCACCTATGTGACTAATGGTAGTGCAGCTGGACAAAAAGCAACATTTATGATTAAATCCGCTTCTATTCCGCCTAGTAGCATGGGTATTGTTCCTCAATATTATTTCGGTCGAGAAATTAAAATTCCGGGTAATCGAGTGTTCCCAGATTGGAATGTGACAATTGTTAATGATGAAGATTTCTTAATTCGTTCTGCGTTAGAAAATTGGTCAAACAATCTTAACAGTCACGTTGGAAACGTAAGAAATCCTTCCGCATTAGTTATGGCACAATACGGAGTTGATGCTATTGTCACACAATACGGAAAAACAGGATCACCAATTCGTACATATACTTTCAGAAGCATGTATCCAATTAATATTGAACAAATTCAATTGGATTGGGGTCAAAATGACACAATTGAAGAATATGGAGTAACTTTCGCTTATCAAGAGTGGACGGCAAATTCTACTACTTAAAATTTGATTTTTTTGCTATTAATTAAGGGAGAATATTTTGGCAGGTATTTCATTATTTGGGTTCACAATTTCAAGGCAGAAATCGCAGGAAGATCAAGAAAATCAGCCTGCGATTAGTCCTCCATCAAATGATGATGGCGCTATAACTATTTCGAGTGCCGCTTATTATGGAACTTATGTTGATTTAGACGGCACAGCAAAAAATGATGTGGAATTAATTTCTCGATATAGGGAAATGGCTATGCAGCCAGAAATTGAATCCGCCATTGATGATATTGTTAATGAAGCTATTGTCTATAATGATGAGGGAGAAACAATAAAAATCATTTTAGATAATCTAAAACAACCCGAAAAGATTAAAAATGCTATTCGAGAAGAATTTGATAATGTTTTGAGATTATTAAACTATACTAATATGGCTCACGATATTTTCCGTCAATATTATATTGATGGAAGACTTTTTTATCAAATTATTATCGATAAAACTAATCCTACTTTAGGAATTCAAGAATTAAGATATATTGATCCCAGAAAAATCAGAAAAGTTCGTGAAATTAAAAAACAAAAAGATGAACGAACTGGTATCGATATTATTGAAGTTGTAAATGAATATTATGTTTATAATGATAAATCCATTTCTGGTTCAGCATCTTCAAATAGCTTTGGTACACCCGGTATAAAAATCACAAAAGATTCAATCATAAACGTCAATTCTGGTTTAATGGATGCACGCCGGTCTGTTGTGTTATCTTATCTACATAAGGCAATTAAACCTCTTAATCAATTAAGAATGATTGAAGATGCGACAGTAATTTATAGAATATCGAGAGCACCCGAAAGAAGAATTTTTTACATTGATGTTGGTAATTTGCCCAAATTAAAAGCAGAACAATATCTGCGAGATATTATGGCAAAATATAAAAACAAATTAGTTTATGATGCGAATACCGGAGAAATTCGGGACGATAGAAAATTCATGTCCATGATGGAAGACTTCTGGCTTCCACGGAGAGAAGGTAAAAATACGACAGAAATTACAACTTTGCCGGGCGGACAAAATCTCGGTGAATTGGAAGATGTTAAGTATTTTGAAAAGAAACTTTACAAATCATTAAATGTTCCCATTTCTAGATTAGAATCTTCTTCGGGTTTTACAATAGGTCGGTCCTCAGAAATCACACGAGATGAATTGAAATTTTCAAAGTTGATTGATCGTTTTCGTATCAAATTCAATGACTTGTTTTTGCAAGCTTTGAAAGTTCAATGTGTTTTAAAAGGAATTTGTACCGAAGAAGAATTTATTCAGTTTAGAGAAAAAATTGGTTTCGATTATATTAAAGATAATAATTTTACCGAATTAAAGGATGCAGAATTACTAAGAGAAAGATTAACATTATTATCTCAAGTTGATCCTTATACGGGAAGATATTATTCGATTGATTGGATTCGTAAAAATGTTTTACGTTTATCGGATGAAGATATTGAAAAGATGGAAAAGCAAATTGAAATCGAAAAAAGAGAGGGCAAAATCATTGATCCTTTAGTTGATCCAACAGCACAATATGTAGTTCCTGGTGTTGATGGGATTACATCCAACAAAAAGAATGCAAAACAAGCAATTGATGCAGCTCAATCAATGGGTGCACCGAGACCAGCATCAACTTCAGACGATTTGAATACTCCAGAAAATGATAATTATTAAGAATATTTGGAATAATAAATAACAATAATAAAATTATTTTTAATAAAAAAAGAGGACTGATTAAATGAATAAACTAAAAGAAATCATTCAATTTGCTGAATCCGGTGATTTAACAAATATGAGAAAATCTCTATTTGACACTATTATGGAAAAGGTCAGCGAAAAATTGGAAGAAAAGAAAAAAGAAGTATCGAAAGGCATTTTCAGTAAAAAAAAATCCAATGATACAGAACCAGAAACATCTGATTGTGGGGATTCAGACAATGGACAACATTCGGATGAAAAGGAAGATAGAAAATTAATCAAAACCATGGTAAAAAAAGACGCATTACAAAATAATGAATCTTTTGTTACAGAGGATTTTATAATTGGCGATTTTGTTGTTCCTGCTATTGGTCCTCATGCTGGTGTAAAACATAAAATAATCCATTCATATGGTGATGGAAATTACAACATCAAACCTGAAATGGATGCGAAAAAAGTAAAATATCGTCATGGCGCCGTAAAAGCAAATAAATCCCAAATTTCAAAATGGAAAGACGGCGTTAAGGAAGAAAAAAGCGATTGGATTAAAGACGCTATTAAACATAAAGGCGCTTTACATAAAGAATTAGGTGTTCCCGAGGGTGAAGGTATTCCCGAAAAGGAATTAGAAGCCGATGCTAAAAAATCTGGTAAATTGGGTCAAAGAGCACGATTGGCTTTAACTTTAAAAAAGATGCACTAATTTTAAGGATTTATAATGGCAAACGTCTTTACTTATCAAATTCTACGAGATACCAATCAATCATCTGTTATTAAATTGACAGGTAAATTTGATGGCAGTGGACAAGAATCTAACGCCGCAAGAATTCAAGCAAATTCTTTATATGGAGCATTGGATGTTAATGGTGTTCCACTTCGTACAGCTTTAAGTGTTAGTAATACAGCATTGTCTTTTTATGAATTATCTGTTGAACGATTGGGCTATAATGTTGCTGCTCCACAGGGTTATATTGAATTATTTTGGTCTGGTGTTTCACCATCCACTATTCTAACACTTACACTTGCTGGTACATATGGCGAAGAACAAGGTATGGTTGCAATCAAAAATAATGCAATTACACCAACAGGTGATATTGGCATCAACACATATGGTATGGTAGCAAATTGCGCATATTCAATTATCATCGAACTTCGCAAAAATAATAAGATGTATGATCGTGGTCAATTTTCTGATCCCGCATCATTTAACTATCCTCCTTACGGATTGACGCCCAGATGAATTTAAAACAGATATTAGAAAATAATAATCTAATCGAATTAAATAAAATTGTTTCTGAAAAATTAGATTTTATCATATCAAAAAAATTGGATGAGATGAAATTTAATATTGCATCAAATTTATTAGTTTCAGAAGAAACAGATAGTGATTCTTTAGATGAGGATCGTCGGTTTCGTGGTATTGATTTAGGACGTGAACGAATTGTTCAATATCGATTTAGGCGTGGTCAATTTCAACCACAAGCAAAACGATCCATTACACCAGATGGTGGTTTTGCGGTTCGACATAGTGATGTAGAAAGAATGTCGCCAACCGAAAGACAAAAACGTCGATTAATGGCTAGAATGAATCGGTACAAAATCCGTAAACATATACAAAGAATCCTACAAAAAAGAAGAATTTCAAATTTAAGAAGAAAAGGTATGGGTTTATGAAACTGATCACCGAAATTGTTGAACAAGTTCAATATTTAACAGAAGAAAGCACGGATGGCAAAAAAACTCTGTTTATCAAAGGGCCCTTTTTAGTTGCTGAAACTAAAAACAGAAATGGTCGAATTTATAAAGAATCAACTTTAGACCGTGAGGTCCAACGATATACAAAGGATTACATCAATAAAAATCGGGCTTTTGGCGAATTGGGTCATCCTGATACACCGTCAATCAATTTAGATCGTGTGTCTCATTTAATTGTTGACCTCACAAAAGAAGGCAATCAATGGATTGGAAAAGCAAAAATTTTGGATACTCCTATGGGTAAAATTGTCAAACAAATTATTGAGGGTGGTGGTCAATTAGGAGTTTCCTCACGTGGATTGGGATCATTAAAACAAGAAAATGGAAATAATATTGTTCAAGATGATTTCTACTTAGCAACTGCGGCAGACATAGTTGCTGATCCTTCTGCTCCAGGAGCATTTGTTCAAGGTATTATGGAAAATAAAGAATGGATGCTAATCAAAGATGTTTGGACAGAAAAAGAGCAGGAACAGGCCAAGAAAATGATTATCAAGGCTTCAAAGAGAGATATTGAAAATATCAGTTTACAGATATTTGAAAATTTCATCAAAAAACTTTAATTACTAAATAGTATTTATAAAACGATAGGAGTTTTCCAAAATGATCAAAAAAGTTAATCTAACAGAAGCGGCTAAGGACATTCTTACAGCTAATGTTTTACAAAAACGGGCTCAAGATAAACAACTTGGTGTTGGTAATAGCCAATTAAAACCCGATGTTGCTTATGGCACAAAGGATATGGGTGAAGTTGGCGAAAGTCCCGAAAAGGAAACCGATGAACTTCCCGACTACACAAAGGGTATTGGTAAGGCAACTCCTCCTGGTGCAACCCCTCCTGTTGGTTCTGAAAAGGATGGCGTTGGCTATAGTTTACCCAAGAATCAACCACAAGTAACCCAAGGTCGTACAGATTTATCTGTTCCCACTCAAGTGGATGCAACTCCTTATGCTGACATTGCTAATCGTATTGCGGGTCTTCGTCCCACACAAACAATGCAAGCAAATCCTGGTGCTACATTCCAACAATATGAAGAATTGGAACTCGATCTATCTGATGATGTGAATGCTCTGTTAGAAGGTGAATCACTCTCTGACGAATTCAAAGAGAAGGCAACCACAATTTTTGAAGCCGCTATTAAAACTCGATTGGAAAGCATTATCGCTCAACTTCAAGAGACTTATGAAACTGCCCTTCAAACCGCTCTTGAAGAAACAACAACAGAACTCGAAACAAAACTTGATGAAGCCCTGAATTACATGGTCAATGAATGGTTCGAAGATAATAAAATTGCGATTGAAGCTGGACTTCGTTCCGAAATTGTTGAAGAATTCCTTGAAAAACTTCACGATTTGTTTATCGAATCGTATATCGACATTCCCGAGGAAAAAGTTGATGTTGTTGAAGAATTGGCTTCTCAAGTTGCTGAACTTCAGGATCAATTCAATGAACAAATCGAAAAGAATATTCAATTGACTAAGATGATCAATGAACAAAAGAAAATTAATGCAATTCACGCAGTTTGTGAAGGACTAACTCAAACACAAGTTGAAAAAATGAAATCCCTTGCAGAAAGTATTGATTTCACAACATCAACTGAGTTTGAAACAAAGTTAGAGATTTTGAAAGAGTCATATTTTCCAACTCAAGTAAAGACAGGTTCTGGTATTCAATTGAATGAAGAAACAGACTTCAATCAAGAAGAAACTAAAACATATGATTCAGAGATGGACATTTATGCAAAAACAATCTCAAAAACTGTAAAAAAATAAATAATTAAACAGGTATTAGACTAAGGAGAAACCTAAAAATGTATCTATCAGAAGAACTACAAAACAAGTGGAAAGCCGTTCTCGAACACGATGATTTGGATCCCATTAAAGACCCATATAAGCGTGCCGTCACAACAATGATGCTTGAAAACCAACAGGCTGCGATGCGTTCCGATCGTTCTGCCCTTCTAAACGAAGCTGGCGAACCAGGTCCTACAAATGTAACTGGTGGTATTCAAAACTTCGATCCCATTCTTATTTCTTTGGTCCGTCGTTCATTACCCAACCTCATTGCGTATGACATTGCTTCTGTTCAACCAATGACTGGTCCTACCGGACTAATCTTTGCACTTCGTGCCCGTTACAACAATCAAACTGGACCCGAGGCTTTCTATAATGAAGCCAATACTATGTTTGCTGGCCAAGGTTCTGCCACAAATCCTTATGGATTCCAAGGAACTACTGCCACCGACACAAGTACCAATCCTGTTGCTAACCTAGCATCTAACGGCTTCACAACCGGAACTGCAATGCCCACAAGTGTTGCTGAATATCTCGGTACAGATGCTAATGCTGTATTCCAACAGATGGGTTTCTCAATCGAAAAAGTTTCTGTAACTGCCAAAACCCGTGCTTTAAAGGCTGAATATTCACTTGAACTCGCCCAAGATTTGAAAGCCATTCATGGTCTTGATGCTGAAACAGAACTAAGCAACATTCTCGCAACTGAAATTCTTGCTGAAATCAACCGTGAAGTTATTCGTACTGTTTATACAACCGCTGTTCCTGGTGCTCAATATGGTACTACTACCGCAGGTTATTTCGACTTAGATACCGATTCAAATGGTCGTTGGTCAGTTGAACGTTTCAAGGGTCTAATTTTCCAAATCGAACGTGATGCTAACACAATTGCAAAGCAAACACGTCGTGGAAAGGGTAACGTATTGGTCGTATCTTCTGACGTAGCTTCTGCAATGGCTATGGCCGGAGTTCTCCAATATACACCTGCCCTACAGGCCGATCTTCAAGTCGATGATACAGGAAATACTTTTGCTGGTATGCTTCATGGTCGCATTAAAGTCTATATCGATCCTTATTTTGGCGGTTATACACAAAATATGGAATTGGTTACAGTTGGTTATAAGGGCGAATCTCCTTATGATGCGGGTCTTTTCTACTGCCCATATGTTCCTCTCCAAATGGTTCGTGCGGTTGACCAATATACATTCCAGCCAAAACTAGGATTCAAGACACGATATGGAATGGTAGCAAATCCTTTCGCTGAAGGTCTAAACCCCGGTGCCGGTAACCTGAACCCCCGTTCAAATGTTTACTATCGTATCTTCGGTGTACGCAATTTGATGTAATCACCAAAATAAAAATAAATCAGCATTAGACTGATGTTTTATAGGAGAGTCTCAAAAAGGCTCTCCTTTTTTTATTGGATTAAATGATATAAACTCTGTTACCACAATCCCAAATTTTTGAATATCCTGCTAAAATCATATTATCATTTTTTGATAAATTAGGATTAAAAGATTCACCCCAAAAAATCTTTCAGTTTATGTTTTTGTGTGTTATATCGTTTAATTCTAGACATAAAACTTTTTGGCATCCAAAAATAACCTGGTTCGCTTTGAGAAATCAATTTACCAAATCTTTCATAAGTTTTACCATTGGAATATCTCAAATCAGCATAAGTTAAAATGTTTGTGTTCCCACTCAATTTTTTATAATTAATAATCATTTTTGTAAATCCACCAGAAATTTTTGTATTTAACTTGGAAGAGTATCTGAGGAGTTCATAATCAGCTAGTTTTGAAAATCTAGATTTTCCGATTGTAATAATTGTGACAAGACCATCGAGTGGATCAAATAAGCCATAATGTTGACCATTGATAAATCCTTGAAGATGATTAGTTTCGAGAAAAACTTTTGCTTCGGCACGATCAACAACTCCAAATGAAAGATTTCGAGCAGAATAAAAATTCAAGTTTTTATTCAATTTGCTCCGAATAATTGATTTCACAATTTCTTGTTTTTCAATCCATTCATCTTCAAAAATTTGTAATAACTGGACTCCTTGTTGCTCATACAAATTGAATTTATTTAAATGTTTATTTTTTTATCCTCTCTATGGAAATACAATCCATTATATTCAATGGCTAAAGACATTGAAGGAACATAAACATCAAGTTCCAAAGGTGCTATAACAATTCTATCATTATGGACGATATTGAAACCTAGGGATTTTACAAAATCAGAAACTTCTTTTCACCACCAGAGGATGCTTTTGGAAATTCAATATCTGGAGCCACACGGTAAATGTGCCGCAACATTGTTGTTACTGGCATATCTCCGAAATAAAGTTTTGCTAGATGATGGGCAGATGTTTCTTTTACAATCTTTCGTAAATATTCTGGATTGGATAATTGGTCATAATTTAAATTTCTCAAATCAAATGTTTCTTTTCTCCATTTTTCATAGTGAATATTCTTTTTTTTCACAGGTCTTATCGCTAATTGCTTTAATTTGTTGCACATGATCGACATTATATCGTTCACGAACAGTTTTTTTGTTTTTCCATTCGTTCTTTTGCATTATTAGTCTGTTTTTTTCAGAGATAATACGTTTAGTTTCTGGCGAATTATTATTGCAAGCATTTGAGTAATATTTGTTACCCACTTTTAATAGATTACCACAATAACATCTTAAATATTGTCAATCTAAGATAATATCATTTTTTCTTTTATTTTGAAATTATCGTTAGACACCAACTCATTAATCTTATCTAAAATACCAAGATTTTTAAGATTTTTCTGAGATTTTGGCGCACATCTTTAAGAAGTTGTTCAATTTTTTCTTATTCCATATTTCTAAAATAAATATTTACCAATATAAATAAATAAAGACCCAAAAATATTTTTTTAGCCCTATTAAAAATGACTGGATAATGCCAAATGCAACCAAACGATACCAATTTTTTACAATCAACCAAATTCACATTGGCCTTTGATCGAATTCCAACCGTAATGTATTTTTGTCAGGAAGTTAATATTCCTGGTATTTCCACATTTGCTGCTGAACAGGAGTCTCCATTTGTTAAAATTTATCGTCCTGGTGATAAACTCGAATTTGAGACATTAAGAATAAATTTTCTTTTGGATGAAGATTTAAAGGCATGGCTTGAAATTTTCAAATGGATGCAAGCCTTAGCTTTTCCTGAAAATTTCGAACAATATCGGAATTTGAATAATTTATCTCGCACTTCACTCTTTTCAAAGAAACCACAATATTCTGATGGTACTCTAAACATTTTAAGTGCCCTAAATAATTTAAAAGTAAGAATCAATTTTGTTGATTTATTTCCGGTATCATTATCGTCCATTGATTTTAGATCAACAGACGAAAATACAACGACGTTATCAGCAACGGCTGAATTTCGATATACTTATTACAATTTTGTTGATAATTTGTAAAATGGAGTAATATTGTCCTATGAAAAAAATTGAAGAAATTATGGCAGAATGGGAATCGGATTCTGATGTAGATTTTAGTAATATATCTCAAGAATTATTAAAAGTACCAAAACTCCATAAAAAGTATCTTGATTATTCAACAAAACACAAGTTGCTTTCTAAACAAGCAGAAAATCAATATTTTATAATGAAAAGAAAAAAGTGGGAATTCTATTCTGGTAAAATGTCAAAAGAAGATTTAGACTTAAACAATTGGAAACCATTTCAATTAAATATTCTTAAATCTGACATTCCCATGTATCTCGAATCCGATGAGGATTTAATTAAATTAGATACAAAGAAAAAATATCACGAATTAGCATCTTCCTCTTGTGATGCTATTTTGAAAGAAATTTATAATAGAACATTTCAACTACGAGAATATTTACAACACGAAAGATTTACTAATGGATCAAGATGATATTAGAATCGAAAAATTAAATGAATCTTTTTTACGAATTTATGCGGATCGTGGAATTTTAAAAGAACTGTCAGATGAATTTACGTTTTATGTTCCAGGATACATGTTTCAACCTGCATTCAAAAATAAAATGTGGGATGGAAAAATTCGTCTTTTTGATTTGAGAACTAATACAATTTATTGTGGTTTATTGAAACATATCGAAAAATTTGCTTCAAAAAAGCATTATTCAATCAATATTGATTCCGACTTGAATAATGATCAAGATTTTCCTTTGATTTTAGCACAAAAATTTGTGAATATGCTTAATATATCATCAAATGGAAAGAAAATCATACCAAGAGAGGATCAAATAAATGCTTTCGTCACTGCGATAAGAACAAAGAGAAAATTATTAATTTCACCCACAGCATCTGGAAAATCTTTAATTATTTATTTGATTTTACAACAATTAATTTATCGAAATAAAGATGTTAAAGGACTAATTATTGTTCCTAGAACATCTCTTGTTGAACAACTTTATTCAGATTTCGCTGATTATGCGTCTAATATAAGTTTTGACATTGAAAAAAGAATACAAAAAAGCACAACAGAATCAGTTAAACAAAAGAATAAAAATATTATTATTTCGACATATCAAAGTTTACAAAAATTGTCAAAAGAATATTTTGAAGATTTTGATTTCATTATTGGTGATGAAGCGCATTTATTCACTGCGGGTAGTTTAAAATACATTATGGAATCGTGTATCAATGCTTCATATCGAATTGGATTAACGGGTTCTCTGGATGGTTCTAAAACACACCAGTTAGTTTTAGAGGGATTATTTGGTGAAAAAACTCAAGTTATTACAACAAAAGAACTGATGGATGATGGTCATTTATCAAAACTAGAAATTAAATGTTTTGTATTAAAACACAAACCAGAAATATCAAAAGAAATTGTAACAAACAAAGATTATCAATTTGAAATCGATAAAATCATTACTAGTGAAGAAAGAAATAGATTTATTAAAAATTTAGCATTATCATTAAAAAATAATACCATGATTTTATTTGAAAGAGTCGATAAACATGGTAAAGTCCTATATGATATAATCAATAATTCAAGCAACTTAGGCGATAAAAAAGTATTTTTTGTGTATGGTAAAACAGATACAGATTCAAGAGAAGAAATTAGAAAATTACTTGATAAACATAATAATATTATTGTTATTGCTTCGTATGGAACATTTTCAACAGGAATAAATACTAGAAATTTACATAATTTAATTTTTGCATCACCATCAAAATCTAGAATTAGGAATATTCAAAGTATTGGAAGAAGTTTACGCACATTTGATGGAAAAGAGAAGGCTGTATTATTTGATATAGCAGATGATTTTAGAATTGGTAATGGTAGATATGTCAATACAACATTAAATCATTTCCTTGAAAGATTAAATATCTACAAAAGTGAAAAACACGAATATAAAATTTATAAAATAGGAATTTAATTATGATTAAAATGATTCGATTTAATAATGAGGATGTTATTGGTGAAATTGTTAGTGAAGATGATAGGTATTTAACATTGATGTTTCCTTTTGCATTGGATTACAAATTCAATCAAGAAGTTGGAAGAGAAATTGTTTTATTATCAGAATGGTTTAATTTAAAATTATCATCAGATCAATTTATTACAATTGAAAAATCAAATATTATCGGATACATAAATCCTTCAGATGAATTTTTGAACTTTTATAAAAAAGCGGTTCAATCATTTATTAATAAATCAGATAAAGAATCTAATTCAAATCTTGCCATTGAAAATATGATGGATGTAATTATGGAATCACAAAATTCAACCATTCATTGAATCTGGTAATTTCTCCTAAGACTCTTTGAAACATCTAGTTTAATCTAGTCTTAATTAAATTACTTATCCAGAAGTTTTATTCTTGTTGATACTAGATTATTTAGTCAGTGATTTATTCAGAAGTGTCAGAAGTGTCAGAAGTGTAATCTAGCATTGATCAAGTTTAATTTCAAAGTTTTATCCTGTGTAAACCATTATACATATGATACATCATGTTGAAAATTTTGTCAAATTATTCTACAAACTATTAGATTCCACATAAAGTTTTTTTACTGGAAATATTTTTTCAGATGATATTTTTGTTGTTTCTAGACAACACTTTTATATTTTTTCTTATGGTTTTCAGGAATTTTATAGATTTCTCCTAAGATTCTCTGAAACACTTAGTTTAATCTAGTTTTGTTCTAGTAACTTATCCAGAAGTTTTATTCTTGTT
>DYLM01000024.1 GCA_020722095.1 Chloroherpeton thalassium | reverse complement strand
GAATAAAGAAGTGATACAACAAATTGATAATGAAATAAAAATGATTGAAAAATATTAAAATATATCAGACAAAAAATAATATATTTTATGGAACTTAGTACAACTATTGAATTTATTAAACTTTATTTTAAAAATAGAGGAATTAACTTAATATTTCTTTATCTTTTTGGTTCACGTGCCAATGGTAAAAACCGAATTGATAGTGATTATGATTTTTTATTAGTTTGCGAAAGTTTGCCAAAAAAATCTTATAAAAGAAATTTAATTAGTGGTCTAAGGCGGTTTTTGCTTGATAATAATGCCTATTTATATATGGATCTGATTATTAAAACTAAAGAAGAGTGGGATTGGGAATCAAATAATTTCGGATTTCTTTCATATAAAATCAAGCAAGAAGGTAAATTACTTTAATTTTGAAAATTTTCAAAGAATTTGTCGAACAACTTATTCCTTTCTAATTTTGAAGTTAATTTCACCCATATACTATTCTATTGTACTAATCGAAGTATAGAATTATTTGATAAATTCCAAGCGATCATATTGTTTGTTTTAATGATTTAGTTTTGAATTGATCATAGTTAAACAAAAAAGGACTAAGTTCAGTAAGTATCTGAGCTTAGTCCTAAAATTTTTTCCAACTTTTTTAGTTCAGTTTGTTGTATAGTTGCGATTTCTCTTTAGAAATTCGTGAATACCTTTATTGCTGTGTTGATTAATGTATCGGGCAATAAGCCTAAAGTAAGGATGCCAATTATTGATATTATGATTGAGATACTTGCCGTGCCTAAATGTAATTTCTCCATTGGGTTGACTTGATCTTTAAAGTACATATTGATTATTAGACCAATATAGAAATATACGGAAATCAAGGAAGAAATTACAGCCAATACTGTTAGCCACAAATAACCCGCTTGGATAGCGGAATAAAACAAGAAGTATTTACCAAAGAAACCGCCGAATGGTGGCAATCCCACAAGCGAGAACATAAATATCGACATTGCAAAAGCTAAAAATGGATTAGATTTGCTAAGTCCATTATAATCTTGCAAATTCATTCTTGAATTATCTTTATTCTCGATAATGGAAACAACTGTGAAAGCACCAATTTGCATAAAGATATAAGCTGCAGCATAGAACGAAATTCCTGCCCATCCATTTATAGAGCTACTAACAATTCCCATTAAGATATAACCCGCGTGAGCCACAGACGAGTAAGCTAACATTCTTTTAACATTCGTTTGCACCAAAGCTGTGATATTACCTATAATCATCGTCATTGCTGATAGAATAGCGATAATAAATTGCGCTGATTTAGTGATTTGAGTTGTTGAATCAAGTGCATTAAAAATCATTTTATCTGTTGGTAAAAATAAGTGCTTTGTAATAAGAATAAAAGCAACGAATGCGGCGATTTTACCTGCTGTACTCATAAACGAGGTTACATTAGTTGGAGCACCAGTATAAACATCAGGAGCCCATTGATGGAAAGGAACTATCGATGATTTGAAAGCCAAGCCAACAAGAATCAAGCCCATCCCAATCGCCATATAAGCAAAGTTGAAATTGCTCGTTGCTATTTTTTGGGCGATTTGCGAAAATTCAATTTCACCGGTCGAGCCGTAAATCATTGCCATTCCATAAACCAAAAAGCCAGTGGCAAATGCACCTAATAAAAAGTATTTAAGCGAGGCTTCGATAGAGAATAATTTTGTTCTGATAAATCCAGCAAGAACGAAGAATGAAATTGACATCAATTCAATTCCAATAAACATAATAAGCAAATTGCCAGCGTGATTGATTATCATCATTCCCAGCAAAGCAAGGTTCAATAAAGAATAGAATTCTTTATAGTGGTATTCTTGTTTGTCAAGGTATTGTTTAGTGCCAAGCAGTGTTAATATCGCTGCGGTACTAAATAATGAATCAAATATCGAAGTATATCCACCAAAATACAAACTAAAATCATAGAAGGAATAATAGCCAACAAGTAAATTAATGCTTGATATGATTATCAACACGAAGTTCAACAAAGTAGCATAAAAAACAACTTGTTTATTGCTTTTGGACATTACATCAAAAATCGGAACAAATATAGCAAAAAAAGATGCTATTGCCAAAGGTAACATATATAAAAGTTCAGTTCCCATAATCATTTTCCATTATTATTTTGTTTATTTTGAACAGATTTATCAGTCTTTAAATTGTCAATGTATTTATCAAGTTCGGGATATGGAGTGCGATTGAATTTGACTTGCTCAATTTTATTTACAAGTTTGCGAGTGGAGTTCTCGGAAATATTAGTGAATGTTGATGGATAAATACCAATCCAAACAATAAATATTACAATCGGTATCAAAATAGTCCATTCTCTCTTGGTTAAATCTTTCAAAGTATGATTTGCAGGATTATCATTTGTTCCAAAGAATACCCGTTGGAACATCCAAAGTAAATAAACTGCTGCAAAAATAACACCAGTAGCGGCTACAATCGTATAAGCCCAATTATTCAATATTGGAGAAGTGAAAGCACCTATCAAAGTCATATATTCACCAACGAAGCCGTTAAGCCCAGGAAGACCAACTGACGAGAACATTGCAATTGCAAAAAATGTGGCATACACTGGCATAATGCGAGCAATTCCACCATATTCAGCAATGTCGCGTGTGTGTCTGCGTTCGTAAATCATACCAACTAGAAGGAATAACATACCAGTTGATAAGCCGTGATTTACCATTTGAATTATCGCACCTTGCAAACCAATCGCTGTCATCGAGAAAATACCAAGTACAACAAAACCCAAGTGACTTACTGATGAATAAGCCACAAGTCGTTTGATGTCGGTTTGAATTGCAGCAACTAAAGCACCGTAAATTATACCAACAACTGCCAACCACGAAATTATCGAGCTAAATTCCATTGATGCTTGTGGAAAGAATTCCAAATTGAAGCGAATCAAACCATAAGTTCCCATCTTCAATAATACGCCAGCAAGTATTACCGAACCAGGAGTTGGTGCTTCTGTATGTGCATCGGGCAACCAAGTATGGAATGGAAATAAAGGTACTTTAATAAAGAATGAGACAGCAAAAGCCCAGAACAACCAAGCTTGATAGTTTAGAGGTATGCTTGGAGCTGCATCTTTAATCAGTAAATAATCAGTTGTAAATCCAGTTGTTAAAATATGATTTCCCACATATTGCGAAAGCCAAATTATGCCAAGAAGCATAAAGAGCGAGCCAACAATCGTAAAAATAAAGAATTTTACAGTTGCATAAATCTTGTTTTTCCCACCCCAAATGCCTATGATAAAGTACATTGGTATCAGAATTAATTCCCAGAAAATGTAGAACAAGAAAGTATCCATTGCAATAAAGACGCCGGTCATTGCAAATTGCAGAATTAATATCATAAAGTAATATTCTTTCTGGCGATGGTGAATGGAATCGAAACTTGCAAGGATTGCAATAGGGCTAAGGAAAGTAGTTAGCATCACAATCAATAGCGACATTCCGTCCATACCGATTCTAAATCCAGTATCAAGCGAGCTAATCCAAATTTGATTGATATAGAATTGTATATTTGGATTATTTGGGTCAAAGGCAAATAAAAGTGCTAATGATACTAAAAATGTTAATATTGATGTTCCCAAAGTGAAATACCTAATAAATTTTTCTAATGTTTTATCAACAAATAGAACTAATAAAGCACCAATCAAGGGAAGAAATAAAGTTAAAAGTAAAGCTGTCATTTTTTTCCAGTCATTTTTTAAATTGTCAATCAATAAATTTTAAATTGTCAATGAATTTAGTTTTTTAGATGCTAAAAATTAGAAACTAAAAATAATCCAAGTAATTAAAACTACGGCTCCTGCGAGCATATAAACTGCATAAGTTTGTGCAAAACCAGTTTGAATCTTGCGAATTCTTTCGCCAAATTCTATTGTGATTTTAGCAAGTCCATTTACAAGTCCATCAATAATCTTTACATCTACAACTTTCCAAAGCAATGAGCGGGCAGTTGTGAGCAAAGGATCGATTATCACGCTAAAATAAATTTCGTCTAAGTAATATTTGTTCCAAAGAACTTTGTGAATTGGTTTAATGCTATTAGTAATTTTGCGAGGTGAAGTCCAATTTTGGTCTTTTTTGTACCAACGATAAGCCACCCAAATGCTGAATAAAGCAATGCCCACCGATACAGCCATCAAAATATATTCCGCTGCTGCTAAGTGATGCAATCCACTTCTGCCGAGCACCATATTTGCATCTTTGAAAATTGGATGTAAGAAATTATCTAAGAAATTTGGATGATGGCTAAACCAGAAACCAAGAGCATAAGGAATACCCAAAAATCCACCAAATGCTGATAGTACAGCCAATACAATTAATGGAAATGTCATTGTTTTTGGAGATTCGTGTGGGTGAATATGTTTATGGTCAAATCTTTCTTTGCCTTCAAAAACCAAATTCACTAATCTAAACATATAGAAAGCAGTCATAAGTGCAGACATTGCCAATATTGTCCAAATTAATACATTTCCTTCGTGGAAAGATTGCCACATAATTTCATCTTTGCTAAAGAAGCCCGAGAACAAAGGAATTCCCGAAATTGCTAATGTAGCAACGTAGAATGTTTTGTAAGTGGAAGGCATATATTTTTTGAGACCGCCCATCTTTTTAATATTTTCTTCATTGTGCATTCCGTGCATAACCGAGCCTGCTCCAAGGAATAATAGTCCCTTAAAGAATGCGTGAGTCATTACGTGGAATACTGCCGCAGTATAAGCTCCAACGCCGAGAGCAGCAAACATAAATCCAAGTTGGCTAACAGTTGAATAAGCCAGTACTTTCTTTATGCCATTCTGAACCGTACCGATAGTTGCCGAAAAGAATGCAGTTAGAGTGCCAATCACTGCTATTACTATCATAGTTGTTGGAGCTAACGAGAATAATAACGAATTACGAGCCAGCAAGAAAATTCCAGCAGTAACCATAGTTGCAGCGTGGATTAATGCCGAAACAGGTGTTGGACCCGCCATCGCATCAGGAAGCCATATAGCGAGTGGTAATTGAGCAGATTTGCCCGTAGCTGCCATAAATAACAATAATGTGATCCCGACAATTACGGGGGTGGAAGCGTAAGCAAATGGATTTAGAGCAAGTGTTTCGTGCAATTCTTGATAACTTAATGTATTGAAATTTACATAAATCATAAACATTGCTACCAAAAATCCAAAGTCTCCAATTCTATTCACAATGAATGCTTTATTGGCTGCTTGACCGGTCCAGGTAATTCTTACACCTTCGAATTTTCTATCATACCAGAAGCCGATTAATAGATATGAACTAAGTCCTACACCTTCCCAACCTAAGAAAGTTAGTAAGAAATTACTGCCAAGGACTAAATTCAACATCATAAAAATGAATAAATTTAGGTATGAGAAAAATCTAAAAAATCCTCGGTCACCGTGCATATATCCTATGGAATATATGTGGATGAGGAAGCCAACACCTGTTATTACAAGCGAATAAATTATTGAGAGTTGGTCTACTTGATACGATATTGGAATAGAAAAATTACCCGCTTGAATCCATGTGAATAAATTCACGATAACTGGTTTTTCAAGAGGGTGTTGCAACATATCCAGGAAAAGAGTAAATGCAAAGATGAACGATAATCCAACAGTTGCACTTCCAATCGTGCCTATTAACTTCTCATTTTTCAAGCGGTTACCGAATAATCCGAGAAAAACGAATCCTATTAATGGCAATAATGTGATAAGCCAAACAAAATTGTACATATAATTACTTAAATAGTTTTTTCTAAATTATAATTTATAAAAAAAGCAATTTAAGGAAAATTGTTTAATTATTCTTAATAATTGTGATAGATTTTGTATTTAAATAGTTGTTTTTTTGGTTTGAATATATTTATAGCCTTTTAAAAAGTAAATTAAAGTTGACCAATATGACAAAATTAATGCAAAAATTAATGCCCAAGGGTCAATATAAGGTAATTTGAAAATTACACCAACCAAAGTCATAGCAACAGCAAAAGCAGAGATTTTTCCTAAAAAATTTGCCTTCGGAATTTCCTTTATTGCTTTTGAAAATGCGTAACTGCCAATTAAAATCACCATATCACGAAATACGTAAATCACAAAGAACCAGAGTGGCAGCAAGCCATTCAGCAACAATGCGATTGCAATGAATGCATACATCACCTTATCGGCTATTGGATCGATTATCTTGCCAAATTCGGTTTCCAAGTTGAATTTTCGGGCATAAAAGCCGTCAAGAACATCTAATGAATATGCAATAAAAATAAGGAACAAAGCTAAATTAGTATTTCCCCAAAATAAGAAATGACCTATAGCGGGAGCCAAAACTAATCTAAGCAAACTCATCAAGTTTGGAAGATTAAAGAGGATTTTTCTTAGTCTTAGTGAATTTTTCTTGTTCATTAGATTTTTTTTTAATGTTTTAACGAAATTATAATCATTTTAATTTTTTGATTTTTTGAATTGCAAAAATTGCTACAATTAACGAAGTTAATATGCCTGCTAACATCGGCTCGGTATTTGTAATAAACGAAATTTCAATAACTTTTATTTCTTGCAAAATTAAAAAAAGAAATGCAATAAATGAGGGAATTGCAATTGTTGGAATAATTAATTTTTGGGGAATTGTGTAGTTTTTTAAGTAAGATACAACTATCGGAGCAAGCAATCCAGGAATTGCCACCGAAGATGATTTAAAAATAATATCGATTGCCGAAGGTATTAATAACGCAATTGCTACGGATAATATTGCTGTGATTATTAACCCAATTTGTGTGAATCGGATAATACTTGATTCGTTTTTATGGAATTTCTTCAGTAAATCATTTCCAATGGTTATTGCCGAAATAAAAGCGTAGCTATCCAAAGTAGAAATTATTACAGATAAAACTCCAACTATGAAAATTCCAAGCCAAATTGGAGGCAATATATTATTAGCAAGCACTAAATATGCCTGTAATGGGTCTGCAATTTCAAAAAATGCTCTTGCATATAAGCCTGAAAACAAAGTTAGAAAATCAAAAATCATCCAAAATAGAATAGAAACAAAAATACCATTTCGGGCTGTCTTTGAATTTACTGCTGCCGAACACCGCTGATGGAAACTGGGGTCTACAAAAGTCTGCAAAGATATTATAAACCAAGCAATTACATACTGAATAGACTTGTCGCCCGTTACAGATAAATGCTGTGGTGGCAATTTGTTCAACATAAATTCAAAACTGCCCAACTTAATAACAGCAAATACCAATAGTATAATAAATCCAGCATACATCAAGATAAATTGAACTGAATTGACCAAAATGTCAGATTTGAAGCCACCATAATACAAGAAAGCCAAAGAAATGATTGTTGAAATTATGATTGATAAAGTCAGGCTCAATCCCGTAAATGTCTGCAATATACTGCCAAGCATAAGCACATAAGCAGCCGGAAGTGTGATTAATAAAATTACGATTGAAGCGAAGGACGAGGCTTGCTTTCCATATTTTGCCTCGATTTGTTCGGGTATAGTGGAAAATTGATTTTGATTTATTTTCTGTGCAAAAAATTTAGCAAAAATAAATGCAGAAATATAGTAGGGCACACCAAAGCAAATCCAAGCAACAATTCCACTTTTATACACAAATTCGCCAATTCCAAGTATATTTCCATACCAAGTAGCCACCAAACTCGCCACAAAAAATGGGAGAGTGATTGTTCTGCCCGCTAAAAGGAAGTCTTGCTTATTCTGTGAATTTTCTTTTTTCTTTACTTTCAATCCAAATACAAGGATTCCCAGAAAAAAGAAAATCACAATTAAAATATCAAAAATGTGCAAATTCATTCTACAAAATTAATAATTAATTAAGTAAGTGATAAATTAATGCAATTTAATAAACACTTTATTCGTTTATTATAAACTAATGTAAAAAATAAAAATAAATTACGGAAATATGGATTTTTTAAGTCAACTTTACCCAAATAATTAGCACAAATAAATTATGAAATCTTATCAAAAAATAAATCAAATTTTCAATAAAGTCAATAATGGATTAACAGTTGGTATTGACCCTGATATTTCCAAATTGCCAAATAATATTAGCAAAGATGTCGATGGAATCTACCAATTTTCAAAGTCAATCATAGAAAATACAAAAGATATTACGGCTGCATATAAGATTAACTTTGCATTCTTCGAGAACTTTGGTAGCAAGGGTTTTCAAGCAATTGAAAATTTGATGCAAATTATCCCCGAAAGTGTATTTACAATTGCTGATGCTAAAAGGTCGGACATTGGAAATTCGGCAAGGTTTTATGCAAAAAGTGTATTTGAACATTTTGGATTTGATGCCATTACAGTTAATCCATTGATGGGACGCGATTCGATAGATCCATTTGTTGAATTTGATGATAAATTTGTCTTTTTGCTTGGTCTAACCTCAAATTCAGGTGCTGATGATTTTCTTAAAAAAGAATTAACAAATCAAAACACATTATTCCAAGAGATAATTTCAAAAACTTCCCAATGGTATTCGATAGAAAATATTGGCTATGTGGTTGGTGCTACTCAATCTAATTTGTTTGCTGATATTAGGCAAATTATACCAAATCATTTGCTTTTAGTGCCGGGAATTGGTGCTCAAGGTGGCGATTTATACGAACTTAAACGCAATGGACTTTTTCCTGCATTAATCAATGTCTCAAGAGATATTATCTTTACATCAATCGAAGATGACTATGCACAAAAGATTCGTGCAAAAGCAATTCAGTATGCTAATTCATTACAAATAATATGAGTTACAATAAGTATTTAGAAGAATTGCCCCATCGGAGCAAGAAACGAGTTTTGGTAAAAACACCAAAAAATACAAAAACTAATCTAATTTCTGCGAGAGTTACTGCAATTATATCAAAATCAATTTATGTAAAAACAGAAGACAATCAAGAATACGAAGCAATTTTACGTGGTGTGATAAATAGCACTAATCGTGAAAGTTCACTAATTGCTGTGGGCGACTATGTTAAAATTTTGCCTTCCAAAAATCAAAATAAACAATCAAATTTGCCCTTATGCACCATAGAACAAATTGAGAAAAGAACTACTTCATTAAGCCGAAAATCAAGTGGATATGAGCCTTTCGAACAAATTATTGCCAGCAATATTACTGATGTGATGATTTTAGTAGCAACTGCTAACCCCGACTATAACCTAAAATTAATTGATAGAATTGTCATTTCAGCAGAATTGAATAATCTTAATCCAATTATCTGTGTTAATAAAATTGACTTGATTGATTTAGAGGAAATTCGAGATGATTTTAAAATTTATCAAAATCACGGAATTGATGTTCATTTTATTAGTGTATATAATAAAATAAATTTGCAGGCATTGTTAGACGCATTAAATGGTAAAGAAATAGCACTGATTGGTCAGTCTGGAGTGGGTAAATCCACATTAGTAAATTGGCTTTTCGCAACTGAATTACAGAAAACAAATGAAATTAGCTCATTTAATTTTAAGGGAAAACATACCACAAGTTTTGTAAAAATGTTTGACTATAATTTTGATAATAAAATTGAATTCAAAATAGTTGATTCACCCGGAATTAAGGAATTTGGAATTTGGGGATTAGAAAAGTCTGATTTGCCATTCTATTTTAAGGAATTTGAGGAATATTCAATAAATTGTAAATTTCAACCTTGCACACATACACACGAACCGGGCTGTGCAGTTATCCAAGCAGTAGAAGATGAAAAAATACTGCCAATTAGATACCAAAGTTACTTAAATATATTGGATAGTTTAGAATAAAAAAATCCGTAAGATATTGTTAATACTATGCTTACGGATTTGTTTTAGTAGCAGAGGCAGGACTCGAACCTGCAACCTTCGGGTTATGAGCCCGACGAGCTGCCATTTGCTCCTCTCTGCGATGTTTAGGAATACAAAATTAAGAAAAAAAAATGACATAACAAAATTAAATGAGATTTAACAAATTTCTAATAATTTATTTGTTAATAATCAAATTTTTGCTTGTAATAATATAAATCAAAATCTGATTATTATCAAATTAGGAAAAAGATTTATTGAATTTCGGAATTAACTGCCTAAAAACTAAAGGGTTATATTTACAAAAGTTCATTTTAATTATCGTCAATTTTATAGAAAGCAATTAAAAATGCGGTAAATATAATGTTAATATCATTATATATGCGAAGAATAATTCGTTTTTTTTACCGCATAAGGAAAAAAATAAAATGACAAAATACATTTATCAGTATAGTAATTGGTTTGATTTCAGATGGAATGATCAACAAATCAATGAGATATTGGGTAAAGTAAGGCATTTGCAAGGGAAAATTTTCGGACAGATGCAATCAATTGGATTTTCAGTAAAAGAACAAACCCTTCTTTCTACATTAACTCTTGATGTGTTAAAATCGTCAGAAATAGAAGGAGAGTATTTAAATTATGAACAAGTTCGTTCCTCAATAGCACGAAGATTAGGAATTGAATATACTGGGTTGGTGAATATTGATAGGAATATTGAAGGTGTTGTAGAAATGTTGTTGGATGCAACTCAAAGATTTAACGAACCTCTCAACCACGAGCGTTTATTTGGTTGGCATTCAGCATTATTTCCTACAGGATGGAGTGGTATACATAGAATAAATATTGGAAGCTATCGTAAAGAAGAGATGCAGATTGTTTCGGGACCAATGGGAAAAGAGAAAATACATTATCAAACTCCTTCACCTAATATAGTTAAGCAAGAAATGGACAGATTTTTAGATTGGTTCAATAAAAATACAAAAATAGATGGTGTTCTGAAAGCAGCAATTGCACATTTTTGGTTCATAATTATTCATCCATTTGATGATGGTAATGGACGCATAGCCAGAGCAATATCAGATATGTTGCTTGCTCGTTCAGAAAATAGTTCACAAAGGTATTATAGTCTTTCAAATCAGATAATGCAGGAAAAACAGACTTATTATGATGTTCTCCAAAAAGTTCAACATTCTAATCGAGATATTACAGAATGGCTGGACTGGTTCTTAAATTGTCTTTATCGTTCATTAATTATAACAGATGAAATATATAAAAAAGTACTTTACAAAGTTGAGTTTTGGGATTATCATAACGAAACTGAATTGAATAGTCGGCAGCGATTAATGTTAAATAAACTTTTAGATGGATTTGAAGGTAAGCTAAAAACATCAAAATGGGCAAAAATTACCAAGTGTTCAGCCGATACTGCATTAAGGGATATTAAGGACTTGATAGAAAAAGGGATTTTACATAAAGAAAGTTCTGGAGGGCGAAGTACTAATTACGAAATAGTTGAAAAGTGGAGAAACCACTAAAAGAAAAATATTCAAATTCGATTTTAATTTATTTTCTTTATTAACAACAATATTAAAATTTATTATTATGACAAAAGAAACATCTATAAAACTATTCGAGCAAAAGCAAATACGTTCTGTTTGGAGCGAAGAAGACGAAAAATGGTATTTCTCGATTGTTGATATTATATCAATATTAACTAACCAACCTTCTCACCAAGGTGCTAGAAATTATTGGAAAGTCCTGAAAAGTAGATTAACAAAAGAAGGAAATGAAACGGTTACAAATTGTAACCGTTTGAAATTAGTTGCTGATGATGGCAAAATGAGACTTACAGACGTAGCAGATACTGAACAACTTTTCCGATTAATCCAAAGTATTCCATCACCCAAGGCCGAACCCTTTAAATCTTGGTTAGCAAAAGTTGGACGGGAAAGGATAGATGAAATTGAAGATCCAGAACTTGGCATCGATAGGCTGATGGAAACATATTTACGAAAAGGATATAGTAAGGAGTGGATAAACCAGCGATTAAAAAGTATAGAAGTTCGTAAAGAATTGACTGACGAGTGGGAAAACCGAGGAGTTCGGAAAGGTCAAGAATTTGCTATTCTTACTGATGAGATTACAAAAGCTTGGAGTGGCTTTACAACCAAGCAATACAAGAATCTCAAGGACTTGAAAAGTGAAAATCTACGTGACCACATGACAAATCTTGAATTAGTATTAAATCTGAAGCGACTACAACTGAAATTTCAAAGGAAAAGAAACCCGAAACATTTGAGGAAAATCAAAAAATTGCGAGACAAGGTGGTACAATTGTAGGCAATACCAGACGAGAAATAGAGGAAAAAACTGGAAAAAAGGTTGTTACTAGCAAGAATGCAAAACAACTAAATCAAAAAAAAGAAATATAATTTTAATAGTAAAACGATTCTTATAAATCCAAAAATTAGTAAAATAATAATTTATTTCTTTATTCTACTTTTATCATTCTAAATTCATTGCCATCAAAGATGCCATAGTGCGGATTTTTTATCCATTCACCCAAATTAATATATTTGCCATTCTTATATTCAAATTCGCATAATTTGTGGCGATGTCCCATAATAACAAAATCATAGCCTTCATCAATTTTCTTGCACGCAAAATCCTTCATTCCATCTCGGTTGCCATAATCTTTTTCTTCGGTGTAATGTCGGCTTTTGCGAGAACTTCCGCTCGCCAACCAAATACCAAAATCGGGATGAATAAAACGATATAAAAATTGAAGAAATTTATTTCTTAATATTTTCTTGATAATTTTGTATGCAATGTCATTATAACTTTTCCCATCACCGTGCGACAAGTAAAATTTTTTCCCGTAAAATTCAAGGGTTAAATCTGTTTCGATTGGTTCGATGTTCAGTTCATCTCGGAAAAAACGATAATGACCAAAATCATGATTGCCGATTAAATAAATTATCTTTGTTCCCGATTTTGATAAAGAATCAAGTGCTGCTAAAACATTAAAAAATTGAGCAGGAATAACTTTGCGATAATCAAACCAATAATCAAACAAGTCTCCAACAATTACAAGAGTATCTTCGGGTAAAATCTTCTTCAATAGATTTATGAATTTTTGCTCAACAATTCTATCTTCATTGCGTTTGCGAAATCCAAAATGTATGTCTGAAACAAAATATATCATATTACAAAAAATTGTAGATTAGATCTTGTTTAACTTCTGTGTTTGTAGTTAAGTTGATAGTTTTAAATCGTATTGAAATAGAAGTATCTTGAGATTGATTAATTTTGCATAATGGCAATTTTATTTCTGCAATTTGCGATAATGCAAAGGAGTAATTAATTTCATCGGGCTCGTTTTGTTTTATACAAATGCCCGACATATCAAATTTAATTACGGCAGTTAAATCATTCAATTCAATTTGAATTATGCATTCCTTAATTCTATTTTGGAAATTATCAATCCTAAAATATATAAAATCGGCGTCATTACCAAAGTAAATTGTGGTTTCTTCGCCAATATTTTGGTGCATTGTAGAAAATTGTTTTTGCAAAACTACCTTGCCTGCTTTGTTCCAAACACCATTTTCATCAATAATTCCATCAATTTTCGGAGAAATTTTATCAGAGGGCAAAATAATATTTTGAGTACTTTCAGCATTTAAAGGAACAAGAACTTCTTCGGGTATTTTCTTATCTAATAAACTATAAATTCTGGATAAATGCCATCTAAACAGCACATCAAAATCGGATTTGTTTTCTGCTGTATGATTTGGAGAATACCACCAAAACCAATCCGAGCCTTCGGCTATCATAAATTCATTCGTAATTTGGGCGATGATTTCGTCAGATAATTGTGGTTTTAATTCCTCAAATAGTTTTCTTGCGGAACTGAGCAAAGACCACGCTTTAATATTTATATCGTCTTTTATCCATATATTAAAATTAGCATCTATCCACGAACCAGCTCGAATTGTCGTCAATGGCGATTGAAAAGTACTTGATTTATCTTCTACAGCATCACTAAATCTTATAGTTTTTAATTCAGGAGTAATTGTAATATATGAAAATAATGCTTTTAGAAAATCATAACCATTGTTTGGATAATATTCCCAGCAATTCTCGCCATCTAAAATAATTGGCACAACTGCATTTTTCAGACCATTTTCGCCAAAACGATTAAAAATACCTGATTTAATTGAGAGTAAAATATTTACAAAATCACGTGCGGCATCGTGCGGATTCCATTTTGCATACTCAAACCCAATTTTATCTGAAAGAATATGGTCCCTGAAAAACATCACAACTTCCTTTCCATTGCTTTTAAATTTACGTGGAAAGAATTTTGAAAGGTTATTATCAGTGTTTCCTTCTGATGAAGCCAAAATTCCTTCATCAGTTGCTATCCATTTAATTCCTGCATCTGCAATCAGTTCAAGTGTTTCATTGGAAACCGAGCCTTCACTGGGCCACATTCCATTAGGTTTAGCATTGAACACATTCTCGTAAAAATCAACAGCATCGTTGATTTGCTTTTTTGCATCATTAGGATATGAAAAAATTGGCTCAACTGATTTATTTTCGGGATTAGCTTGCTTTGCCGATTCACTATCAATGAGCAAAGGCAAAATAGGATGATAATAGGGCGAGACAGAGACTTCTGCTTGATTTAATAAGATAAATCGTTCTAGTGTCTCGGTAATTTTTGCAATGATTTCGTTGTGCAAATTTAATAAAACTTGTTTTTCTTCTTCAGTAAAGTTTGCACCTTTAGCGATTAGTCGCTTTGCAAAGGAATCCTTTACAGAAATTGGACCAAGCCAAGCTAAATTATACCAGACTTGTAGATCCCGCCAATCTTCGTTTGTAAAAGTATAGAAAGGATTTGAGGATTTGGATTTTTCATAAAGTTCTTGATATCGCTGATGTGGTTTGATTAAATTATCATAATTACATAAGAAAAAAAGTCTTATAATCTGTTGTTTTTCCGAATCACTTAATTGTTCGGCAGGAATATTGGTCAATCTTTGTATTATATCGTAATTTTTATTTTGAGTATAATTATATAATTGTAAAAAAAGCGATGGAACTATATTGAAATTTTGAATAATTTCTGGAAACTCATTCATTAATAGGGGAATATCCAAATAATCCTTAACGGCGTGCAACCTAACCCAAGGTAGAATTAATTCTCCATCTTTTTCGTAAAAAGGCTGATGATTATGCCATAAAAAAGCGATTCTCAAAGGTGTGTTCATAATATTTCCCTTATTTTATTGACAATACTTTTTCTTGTGCCATATCTAATGCACCTTTTGCACCCATTTCGCCATATAATGCTTTAGAAACAGCAAATTCAATGATTTCCTCAACTTCAAGCCATTTAGGATGCACGGGCGTCATTTTGGCAAAATTCAATTGATTTGCAAATACCATCCTATTTGGAAAGGCTTGATAATATTTATCTGCAAAATACTTTTTATCTGCGGGAAATCCTGCTTCGGTTACCTTTTTACAAAATTCAATAGCATTTTTTCCATTTGTCATAAATTTGATAAATTCACCAGCTAATTTTTGTTTCTTTGATTTAGCGTTCATTGCCAGATATTCGCCACCAGCAAATGAAATTCCTTGTTTGCCATTTATTGATGGAATCAAGCAAACAGAAAAGTCTAAATTTGGATTTTCGTTCTTAATTTTTTCCAATAGCCAGCCGCCCGAAATCCAATATGCAATTTTACCTTGAGCAAATGCAGCATCTATTTGACGCTGTGTTTCCAAGTAGCCATTTTTTGATAAACTTAAATAAAATTCGAGAGCTGCTACATTTTCGGGGGAATTGATTGTTGGGTTGCCATTTGCGTCAAAAATATCTCCGCCAAAAGTCCAGAAAAATGTTAGAACTTTCTTGTAAAGTCTGTGTGCATCGCTACTATTTACACCAAATAAATAAACTCCTTCATTATTATTAACCAATTCTGCTTGATTAAGAATATCATTGAAAGAATTTGGACAATTTGAATTCAATCCGCTTTTCTTTAAAATGCCATTATTTACAAACAAAACGCGTGTATCCACAATCCAAGGTATAGCAAACAAATTATTATTCCACAGACCAGGAGAATGCGAAAAATCAACAAAATTTTTCAGGTTAAAAGTATCTTTGTTAAAAGCCTGAAGCACTCCTGCTGATGAGAATTGAGCAATCCAATCCGAACCTAATTCTAATACATCAGGGGCAGTGTTCGAATTAAAACCAGCCATTAACTTGGTTTTGCCGTCATTCCAGCTTAACTCGGTTGTTGTAACATCGCAATCGTATTCTTTTTCGAATGCTGTTATAATTGAATCAAGAACAGTTTTTTGATTTGGTTCGCTCCAAAAATGCCAAAAAGTAATTGTATTTTCATCATCAATAGATGATTTATCACAAGAGATAAACATTATTGATAATAAAGTGAAAATAGAAATAAGTAATATTTTTTTCATTGGAATTAATAATTTTAGAAAATTCAAAAATAATAATTTCAAATTTAATTATTTTTTTGGTTCTATGTGTATTGTAGTTGAAATGTTTAGTTTATCTTTCAATTCTGTCTCGATATTTGTAGCTATTTCGTGTGCATCAAAAATTGAAGTAGTCTTTTCAACTTTGATATGAAATGTCAATTCGGTGTGATGTCCGTAATTATGTAATTTGAAATTGTGTAGCTCCAAATCGCTTTTATAGTGTTTGCCGGAAAGTTCTTTTATTTCATCGATAAGTTTTCCTGGTACTTTTTCGCCAATCATCCTATTCACAATATCTTTGGCAACCTCAAAAACGCTATAAAAAATCATCAAGGAAATTATCATACCCAGATATGTGTCAATCATTGGTATATACTTTTGCAGAAAAATGCCCGATAGAACAATGATTGAAGTAAGTGCATCGCTACGATAATTCCAAGCACTCGCCTTTAAGGTTAGTAGATTAGTGCGGCGAAAACCCCAAAAATTAAATTGAGCCAGAAGCTCTTTGAATAAAATGGAAATTGTAGTGATAATAATTGCTGCAGTATTATATTCAACTATTTGATTATTTATAAACCGTTCAATTGAATCTCTGCCAATTTCGTAACCAACAATGCCTAATAAAAAAGCAAGCACAAGAGCAGATATTTGTTCGATTCTGCCATAGCCAAATGGGTGATTTTTACTTGGCTTACGGTTGGAAAGTTTTAGCCCAACAATCGTTAAAATTGAAGTAACAATATCGGCGAGTGTGTCCCAAGCATCAGCAATAATAGCAATAGAACCAGTAAAAACACCAATATAATACTTGGCAATAAACAAAAAGAAATTGACAATAATGCCGGTTATACCGCCAATATAGCCAATTTTTTCGGGCTTTACTATTTTCATTTTATCAAAAACTTGCATCAATTATTTAGCTTTTATATTGTTAAAAATATGAAAAGTGGTTGTCTGTCTCAGTGGGTATCATATTTAGTATTATAATCACCGTTGACTTTTGACCTACTTTATAAACCAACAATTTAGTAGAGATTATCTCATTGGTCTTCCAATGACTGTCTCGTAATTAAGGTTTTACAAAACATTCTCCCTCAATCAAGATATGGCTTGAGTGAAATATATCTAATCAAAAACCTTATCATCATTATTAACCTTAGTAGAAATAATTCCTATTTTTACACACCGAACCTTATTTACATATTTAATATTTAATGCAAAAAAAGCAAGAAATAAGGTTATTGGTTTAGTTTGATTCATTTTTTCTACTAAGGTTAATATGTAAAATAATGTTTTAAAATGTTTTTGTTCAATATTTTCAAAAAAAATCAACTTATTAGACAGCCCCTTGATTTTGCAAAAAAAATGCCGAGAAGTTTTTTTTTAAATTACTTCCACCCCACGCTTAAGCGTGGGGTTAATGGCTTCTTTTAATTATTTGCAGGGAAATTGTCTGACAATTAAGATTTCAGTCCCCGTCTGACCATAACATCCAATTTGGCACCTTAAAGGGCAGCTACATTTGAAATGATAATAATGAATTATATTTTGTTGAATTTGCCAGTTGCAATTTGTTTGTTCTGATTTATTACTCTTATCAAATACGAACCTGATTGCAAATTATTCAAATTATAACTTGAAGTATTCCAAAAAGTAATCTCATCAATTAATTTTCCTTGAATATTGAAAATTTGTATCGTTGATTGTTCAGCACTTGAATATGAAACATTCATAACATCATTATCAAAATTTATTTCAACATCTTCACTTGCTAAAATCTCTTTTACCGAATTGGTAGCAAACGAAAAAGTTGCAACAAGCGAGCAGTTATCTGAAGGATTATTTTCAAGGTAG
Source organism: Chloroherpeton thalassium (assembly GCA_020722095.1). GTDB lineage: Bacteria > Bacteroidota > Ignavibacteria > Kapaibacteriales > UBA2268 > GWF2-33-9. Next base: position 7,836 of record DYLM01000024.1, on the reverse strand, counting down.
AAAATATACTTAATCTTTCCTGTGCCTTCTGTGGCAGTTTGATTGTCTTTGTTGGTAGCATAATAATGCGAGTAAAATATATCTTCTCCCATTGTAGAATTAGCTGCCAGGTTATAAGGCATACCATCATCCCAATTTGCTCTTGTTGCCGCATAGCACTGTCCATTCCAACAAATATCATAACTATGTCCCGCGGGCATTTCTATTACTTCAGCTTTAACTTTGATAGTTGAAATAGCAAATGATGAATTAAGAACATTAGTAGTAAGATAAATATCCCAAAATTCATCAACATCGGCTGTTTTTGAAACAACAGTATCTCCAACTATACTCAATGTTTGTGAAAAAGTAATGCTTGGAATTATTGCAAAAAGCAATATTGCAAGCCAAATTTCGTTAAATTTATTCATATAAACTCCAGTTTTTTTAATTTGTAAAATAAAGAAATCAAAATTATGAAAAAAACAATTAATCTTATCACTTTTTTGTTAATAATAACATTAGTTATTCCAGCATTCTCCCAAGACGTTAAAACATTACCAAAAGTTACAGTGAAAGACTTGAAAGGTGTTCCCGTTGAAGTATCTACATTTAGCAATGACGGCAAACCATTCATTATTGATTTTTGGGCAACTTGGTGCGTGCCTTGTATTCGTGAATTAGCAAATATCAATAAAGTTTATGAAAAATGGCAAACAGAAACAGGTGTGAAGCTAATTGCAATTTCAATTGATGATAGCCGTACCTCCAAGAAAATACCTCAATTCGTAAAAGGTCGCAATTGGAAATATGAGTTTTACAACGATGAAAATAGCGATTTAAAAAGAGCGATGGGCGTTAATAGTCCTCCTCACACTTTTATAGTAAATGTGAAAGGCGAAATTGTTTGGGAACATAGCGGTTATGCTGATGGCTCCGAAGAACACGTAATAGAAAAAGTGAAAGAACTGCTTAAAACTGATAACAAAGTGGAAGAGACCAAGTAACTTCCATAATGCCAATATAATTAGACTACTAAATTAGTCCTTTTTGAAATACTTTTTGGGATATTCATAAAATTTGAGTGTCCCAATTTTTTGCATAGCTTCCTTCCATGTATTAACATCAAAATCAATGGAAACCACGCCACTTGTTGGAATATTATCGAAATACTGACCCGAAAATGCACTGCAAAATGCAGTTAAATCTGGATTGTGTCCGATTAGGAAAATGTTTTGATGAGCATCGGATAAAATTTGAATAGTATTGATTATATACCTAATACCTTTATCATAAATGCCTTTATCGTAGATAATTTCTTTTTCGGACATACCAAATGCTTGAGCATAATACAGCGATGTTTCATAAGCCCTTTGGGCTGGCGAGGAAAAGAACAAATCAGGTTTAGGTAGCATCTTTGCTATTAAATTGCTCATAAATTCGGCATCACGAGTGCCACGTTGGTTCAATGTTCTTTCGAAATCTGTTAAATTTGGGTTGTCCCAACTTGATTTAGCGTGTCGCGAAATTGTAATGTTTTTCATCGGACCTTTGATTTTATGAATAAATCTTGTTCAGCAATATAAGCTGCTTTAACTCTATTGGCAGAAAGAGTATCCTTGCGTCTTAAATACGCTCTTTGAAGTAAATCAGACATTTTTTTGCTGTATAAATTTCGTAGTGAATCGTTATCAAACTGCAACCAAATTTTTTGCTCATAAGTCGGCTTCAATTTATTTATAGCTAACTGTGGGTTTTTCAAAGTATCTTTGGCAGCAGTAATTATTATCTTTGTTAATTTTTTCTCCAAGTATTTTGTAAAATTTGTAGGAGTAAATGCAGTTGTATCCCTTTTTGCAATTCTATCCAAACCTAATTGTTGCTTCATTTGAGCAATCATTTCGGGATTAGAAAAGTCAAATACTTTATAATTTGCCTTCAAACTTGGTCTAATTTTAATTGATATATTTTCGGGGGAAGCAGTAAATTTGTTTTGCTCTAATTTTGAAAATATATTTGATATTTCGCTGTATTTCATATTTGTTCTAACCAATGCAAGAATCCCATTGATAAAAACAGGCTGAAATGTCCCCGTTAATGTGTTGTAATGCCTAACCATTAATTGCTTCACAAATTGTGCTTGATTATACACTCTTTGATAATCGCCGATGGCAAAACTTTTACGACTACGCAATACTTGTAGAGTTTCTGATGATTTATAACCGAATAGGCTCATCACTCCCATAGCTTGCGAAAAGCCAAATTCAATGTAGTATGGAATTGATTGCAATTTGGCGATTTCAGCTAATTTCTTCAAATATGACTGCCGTCCAGCAGCCATATAATAAACAGTAAGTTTATTTAAATGAGTAGTATCGTCATAACCGCAATCCACATAAGTATCGCGTGGAATAGAAATGATTTGAATTTTACCAATATCTGGCATTATTGAAAGTATATGATTGGCATCTGCGTGTCCAGTGGTTGCTCCCATTCTGCCATCTAATCCAATCAATGCGATATTAATTCTGCTTTGACCAGCAAATGCATCTTGGCTAACGCCAGCGGTATTATCTTCTCCTTGCGTTAATAAACTATCGCTGTTGTAATCATAAGAATCGTCGAGCTCGAATACTGACTTTAAAAATGCAGTATCAACCTCGTTTTCATGATTTTTGGTTGAATCAGATATTGGATTATCTTTTGTTTGAGTCTCATTTTTTGCTGTGGGTTTATTCCAAAAATAATAGCCAGATGCTAATAATACTATTAGAATAATTGATGTTATTATACTCTTTTTCACTTTTTAAAATTTAGAATTTTTTAATTTTTTTGATAAATTTTTTAAAAATACATTTTTTATTAACACAAAATTAATATTTTTGAAGATAATAATTGTTAATTTTACAAAATGATAAAAACTAAACAAATCAACAAAACATTAGTAATTGAATTTTCTAATGAAAAATCAAACTCATTCGACTCGGGAATGTTATCTACATTAATTGATATTTTGAAATTGGCTAAATACAATAACGAAATTCAGAGCATAATTTTGATGAGTGGCAATCCCAAATTATTTTCTGCAGGTGCATCTTTCGACGAGATGATTGAAATTGAAGAATACGAACCCGCCAAAGTCTTTTTTATGAATTTCGGTCGCATAATTTGGGAGATGATTAATCTGCCAAAAATTATCATTACTCTTGTTGACGGCAAATCTATTGGCGGCTCGGTGGGATTGGTGTCGGCATCGGATTTTGTGATTGCCACAACTCGTGCCGAATTTCGATTGAGTGAATATAGCGTTGGAATTGGTCCTTTTGTGATTGCTCCTGCAATAGAAATGAAAATAGGGAAGTCGGCATTAATGGAAATGACTATCGACACATCATACAAGAATGCAGAATGGGCATTCCGTAAAGGATTAATCAATCGTGTGTTCGAGGATAAAGAATCGGCAATGAAATCAGCTCTTGAACTATCAGAAGACTTAAATAATCGCAATCCTGTGGCAACTGCCGAGTTAAAATCAATTTTTTGGGATTTAGAAAATTTAAGCTTTTCCATCTTTGAACATCGTGCAGAAAAAACAGCAAAATCACTATTAACCGAGCACACAAAAAACTTTTTAAAGAATTTCAAGAAAAAATAAGAAATTAATTTGTAAATTAAATAAAAATCTAACAAGTGAAATACATAATAATAATACTATTTTTTTTGGGTTTAAATAATTCCTTTTGCAAAAATAATCATACTAACAAAAAAATAGATTCTCTAATATTTCAAAAATTGCACCTAAAGAAATATAATACTGAACCTAAACAAGTTGATAGTCAAAAGAAAAAGCTTGAAGATTTAGATAGGTTCATCGCTCAAAATTTAGTCCAAAAAGAAAACATCCAAGAAGATATTGCTTATCTTTTAAAAGAATCAGAACGCATTGGATACCAAAAAGGCATCGCTATGGCATATTATCATCAGGCGAATTATGAAAGAAAAGTGCTTCAAAACCACACCAAAGCACTCGAATCCTATGAAAAATCCGAAGCGATTTTTAATCGTATTCCAAATTCAGAAAAAGAAAAAATACTGCTTACTATTGTAAAAGGAATATCCTTAGAAGCTTTAGGAAAGTATGATCTCGCTCTTGTATCATATCACAAAGGACTTGATTTTTATGATGAAGACAAAGAATTTACAGACCCTAACATAAAAGAATATCATGCATATCTTTATTCTAATATTGCAAATGTACATGAAAAACTCGAACGATACGACTCCGCAGAAGAATTTTATTTAAAAGCTTTAGAAGATTTCAAAAAAGAAAAGAATCAAAATGAAATTGCCAATATTTCAAATAATTTGGGTTTTATGTATCTCAAGCAAGAAGAATTTGATAAAGCGCAAGATATGTTTGAATCATCTTTGAAAATTTATAAGGCCTTACAAGATAGTTTGGGGATTTCCGATGTTTATACCAATTTAGGAGCTCTTTCTTTTGAAGAAAAAAATTTTATGGAGTCATTAAAATATTTTAAAAATGCACTTAAGATAAGAGAAAAACTAAAAGATATCAGGAAAATTTCTCAAGCTTATTACAATATTGGAGATTCTTATAAGGAAATGGACAGCTTGAATCAAGCACAATTAGCTATAGAAAAAGCCATTCAAATGGCTGAAAGCATTGAATCCATAGAAGATTTACAGACTATGTATCAAGAAATATCAGAAATTTACGAAGAATCTTTTGATTATGAAAAAGCGCTTAATGCTTATAAAAAGTACAGACAATTATCAGACTCTCTTTTTAATATGGATCGGCAAAAGGTAATCGAAGAAACGATTGCTCGCTACAGTCTCGATCAAAAAGAAAAGGAAATTCACGAAATGAAAATGCGTACTTATATTTTTGCTGGGGCGTCTATGGGGATTTTGCTTGCACTTGGAGCGGCGCTTATTCAGACGCAAAAAAAAAGAAAGGCTTTTAAAACAATTGAAGAGAAAAATAAAGCCCTTGAAAAGTCTGAAAATGAGCTCAAAGAAGCACAAGAAATATTAAAAGAAATTAATAAAAACTTAGAAAGTATTATTGATGAAAAAACTCGAGAGATTCAAGATAAAAATACTCAACTCGAAGATGCCTTGCAAGAGCTCAAAATGACGCTTGAAAACTTAAAAATCGCGCATAAAGCATTGGAATCCGTGGACAAAAATAAATCTGAATTTTTAGGACTTTTGTCTCATAATTTTGCGACACCGATTAGTAATATCGTGCAAGCTCTTGGACTTTTAGAAATGTTTATTCCCGACAATGATAAGGATGAGGTTTGGTATAAAAAGTTTAAGGATATGATTGTAAATCCGCTCAATACAGCGACTAAAAAGTTGAAAGACCGCGTTTATCTGATGCAAACAGCTATCAGTCTTCAAAACAACACTCGTCCCATCGATAAAGAACTCAATAGTATCGATGGTGTTAATACTCATATATCCTATATCATAAAACAATATGCCGATCGATGCGATATATCTTATGAAGGCGTTGACAGTGAGAATTTATTAGAGATCGATGAGTCACTTTTTATGGAAATCATGAAAATCCTTCTCAATAATGCAGAAGATTTTAGTCAGCAAATTTATAACACTGATGAAAAAAAGGCGAGTTGTTATTGTGGACTCAATGAAAATCCAAATGCCTTTAGTAGTTGTGCAGAATCTGATGAAAAGCCGATTATCCATATAAAAACTCATCAAGATGATACCTCTTTTTATGTTGATGTTCGAGATCAGGGTCGTGGATTTTCTCCGCAAGCATTGAAAAACTTTGGAAAACTTATGACTCCCGGAGATGATATCCAAAATCTTCATGAGGGACTTGGCCTTGGGATTTTTACTGCCAAAATGATTATGAATGAACATGATGGAGAAATAAGAGCTAAAAACAACTCTGACGGAGGTGCTACCGTAACCTTAAAATTTAAAAAATCAGACTTATCTTTGGACGACCTATAGTCTTGATAAATAAGACAGCCTCAATCTGGAAGAAAGTTTTTTTTGTTTTTTTGTAATATTTTTTTTGTAATTTGCTTTTTATGAATAAACATTTAAAAAAAACTTGATTATGAAAAAAAATGAAATTAAAATGAAATATGAGGCTGTCTCATAAGTCCAAAATATTTCAAAATTGTCATTCCCGTGCAAACGGGAATCCACAGCAATTCCCCCTCTAATAAGAGGGGGTCAGGGGGTGTGTTTCGTGGGAATGACAGAAAAATCAACTTATGAGACAGCCTCATTTTGTTAAATTCCCTCTCGGGGAGAGGTTCTATCAAATTATAATCTTTCGAATCTTGCTTGGAAGAAGCGTAAGAATTTTGGTTCGTAAATCATTTTCAAGCCTGTGGCTTCGTGGCGATGCTGATATAAATCAATAACCGAATAAGCAACGACATCTAAATGCGACTGGGTGTAAACACGGCGAGGAATTGTAAGGCGAACTAATTCCAATTTTGGTTTATGCTCGTGCCCGTCTTTGTCGCGACCAGCTGAAACTATGCCACGCTCCATTGCACGTACGCCTGAGTGAATGTATAAATCAGCAGCTAATGCTTGAGCTGGATATTGTTCTTGAGGAATATGATCATAAATTGCCTTAGCATCAAGGAACACAGCATGACCACCAACAGGACGAACGATTGGTACGCCAGCTTCTATTAACATATCGCCTAAATATTGAACTTGCTTAACGCGGAATTCGATATTTTCTTGGCGAACCATTTCTTCTATACCACGACTCATTGCTTCCATATCACGACCAGCTAAACCACCATAAGTGTGCAAACCTTCGTAAATTACAACCATATTGCGCAATTCATCAAATAAATCATCATCATTAACTGCAACAAAACCACCGATATTTGTATAAACATCTTTTTTGCCCGAAACAGTTGCACCATCAGTATATCCGCAGAATTCATATAAAATTTCAGGGATAGACTTATTAGCATAGCCTTCTTCTCTTTGTTGGATAAAATAAGCATTTTCTGTAACGCGAGTAGCATCTAAAATTACTTTTATGCCGTGTTTGTGAGCAAGTTCTTGAACAGCTTTGATATTTGCCATCGAAACAGGTTGACCACCAGCCATATTTACCGTAGCCCCAACTGTTATATACGGTATATTTTGTCCGCCAACTCTATCAATCAGAGCTTGGAATTTGTTTAGATCTACATTGCCTTTGAATGGCAATTCGATTTGCGAATTATGAGCTTCATCAATAATAACATCAACAAAGGTACCACCAGCTAATTCTTGGTGAGCACGAGTTGTTGTAAAGTACATATTTCCTGGTACATAGTGTCCATCACGAATTAAAGCACGGGAAATTAAATGTTCGGCTCCGCGTCCTTGGTGAGTTGGCACCACGTGTTTGTAGTTATAATATTTTCTTACATTATCTTCTAAATAGTAGAAGTTTTTGCTACCCGCATAAGCTTCATCGCCAAGCATCATACCAGCCCATTGATAATCGCTCATTGCATTAGTGCCACTATCTGTCAATAAATCAATATAAACATCATCGGAACGTAACAAAAAGGTATTGTAACCTGCTTCTTTTGCTTTGATAACTCTATATTCTTCGGAAGTCATTTTTAATGGTTCAACAACCTTAATTTTGTAAGGTTCTGCCCAAGGTTTTTTAGTAAAAGCCATAATTATCCTTCATTTTTTTGAGAAATTAATTTCTATAGATTTACAAAATTACTAAAAAATATTAGAACTTAAGGTAAATATTTCAATATTTTACATTCTAAAATACGATGTTTGACCTACAATTTGTAATGCAATAATTAG
>DYLM01000023.1:23312-26403 GCA_020722095.1 Chloroherpeton thalassium | reverse complement strand
TAATTCGTAATTCGTAATTGTTAATCATATTATATAATTAATTAATTTATTCTTGACAAATATTACTTTCTTGATTGTTTTATCTTCCAAAAACTTCTGAACATTCTCATCTTTCAAAGCAACTTGTTCTAATTCTGCTTGCGTTGAATCAAAATTAGCTTTTAGCTTTCCGCGAATTTTGGAATTTACTTGCACAACAAATTCAATTGTATTTTGAATAGTTTTTGCTTCGTCGTAGCTGGGATAATCAGCAAAAACTACTGACTTATTATTGCCTAATTTTTGCCAAATTTCTTCTGCAATATGTGGAGCAAATGGAGCTAAACACAATATAAACTTATCTGCTGCTTCTCTTGGGAATATATCATATTTAGTAAATTCATTTATAAATATCATCATCTGGGAAATTGCAGTATTGAAACGCAAACGCTCGATGTCTTCACCTACTTTCTTGATGGTAGAATGAAGTGCAAATTCTTGCGACTCATTCATTTGAATATTTTGAATTTTCGGTGATAAATTCCCCGCATCGTCAATGTAAAGTCTCCAGGTTTTATTTAAAAATCGGAATACTCCCTCAATTCCAGTTTCGCTCCAAGGTTTAGCTTGTTCTAATGGGCCCAAAAACATTTCAAATAAACGAAGGGAATCAGCTCCATAAGCATCAATAACACTATCGGGATTAACTACATTACCCAGCGACTTGGACATTTTATTGCCGTCAGCACCAAGAATTAAACCTTGATGGAATAGTTTTTTGAAGGGTTCGGGAGTGGAAACATAACCATAATCAAAAAGAACTTTATGCCAGAAACGAGCATACAAAAGATGCAGAACAGCGTGTTCTGCACCACCAATGTATAAATCAACTCCGCTATCGCCCATCCAATACTTTTCCTTTTCCTTATCAACAAAGAAATCGTGATTATTTGGGTCAGTATAACGCAAATAATACCAACAAGAACCAGCCCATTGTGGCATCGTATTGGTCTCGAGTCGTGCTCTTTTGCCGGTCTTTTTATCAATAAAATCAACCCATTCGGGTACTTTTGCCAAAGGTGATTCGCCCGTTCCTGCTGGTTGGAAATCGTTGATATACGGAAGAGTTAGAGGCAATTCATCAAAATCAAGAGCACGTCGAGTGCCATCTTCAAAGAACATAATTGGCATAGGTTCGCCCCAATATCTTTGACGAGAGAAAAGCCAATCACGCAATTTAAATTGAATTTTGCCGTTGCCAATCTTTTGAGTTTCCATCCATTTTGTAATTTCTTTCTTTGCTTTGGGAGTGGATAGCCCGGTTATTGAATATATTTCACTTGTAGAATTAATACTAACACCATCATAAGAAACAAATGCTTCTTTTTGCACATCGCAATCGCTACCGTCAGATGGAGCAACCACTTGAACTATTGGTAAGTGATATTTACTTGCAAACTCGTGATCGCGTTCATCGTGAGCAGGGACCGCCATAATTGCACCTGTGCCATAATGCCCAAGTACATAATCCGCAATCCAAATTGGAATTTGCTTATTTGTTAGCGGATTAATTGCATAAGCACCAGTAAAAATGCCAGTTTTATCTTTTACAAGTTCAGTCCGCTCTAAATCAGTTTTCATCGAAGATTGAGTAATATAATCTTCCACTATTTGCTTGTTCTCTGATGTTGTAATATCTTTAACTAAACTATGTTCGGGAGCTAATACTAAATAAGTAGCACCAAAAATTGTATCTGGACGAGTAGTGAAAACTGTAATAACTTTCTCCGAATCTGGCAACTTGAAATTTACCTCTGCTCCTTCGCTGCGTCCAATCCAATTCTTTTGCATTTCCATTGTGGAATGGGGCCACTCAACTAATTGCAAATCATCAAGCAATCTTTGGGCATATTTTGTGATTCTAATCATCCATTGACGCATAGGACGGCGTTCAACAGAGTAACCTTTTCCCCGCCATTCATCAACTTCTTCATTGGCAAGAACAGTACCCAATTGTTCGCACCAATTCACTGGAATTTCCGAAATAAATGCTAATCTATTTTGGTCAATATAATCTTGAATATCTTTTTCATCGGTTAAATTTGATGGAATTGGTAATTCATCAATGGGTTTGGCTTTTTGTTCCTTTTCATCAAAATAGGAATTATAAATAAGCAAAAACATCCACTGTGTCCATTTGTAGTATTGTGGAGAAGTTGTGTTGATTTCGCGAGACCAATCGTAATTGAAACCAATCATATTTAATTGTCTGCGGAAATTCTCAATATTTTTTTCAGTTGCAACTTCGGGATGAATATTATTAACCATAGAATATCTTTCTGTTGGTAATCCAAAAGCATCAAAACCAATTGGATGGAGCACATTAAAGCCCTTCATCTTTTTGTAACGAGCGATAATATCGCTTGCTGTATAGCCTTCGGGATGTCCAATATGTAATCCCGCACCACTTGGATACGGGAACATATCTAAAATATAGTATTTAGGTTTTGTAAAATCATCTTGTACTTTGTAAGTTTGATTAACTTCCCAGTAATTTTGCCACTTTTTTTCGATTTCTTTGAAAGGATAATTTGCCATTTTGAAAAATTTGATATTATAAAGTTCAAAATTAAGAACTTTTTTAATATTTTTTTTATAATTTTATAAAAAATGAAAATGAAAATATGAAAATAAGTTTATTAATCGCCAAATTGATTGTTTTTTCGGCAATTATTGCATTTTTTACAAGTTGTGCAAGCATAACGAGAGAAGAAAAAGACGAATTTACAATAACTGATATCGACACAACTTTCCAGAGTTTTGTAAAAAACTCTCCAAATAATGTTGATAGAGGAGTTGTTTTCCCATCAAGCCGAGAAATTTTGGTTGAGCGAAGTGTAACTCAACGAGATAGTTCTTTCACAAGATATTATCCAGATTTCATTCGCTTGGGATTATTTGAGAGTGTTGGAACTATTGGGGGCGACCCCAAACACGCCATTGGCACTGGACTTTTTGGTATTTTCCCTATGGGGAATATCACAGATGCTTTTCGTGGAGAGGAGAATAAAGTATTTGCAGGTGGGATTTATCGTGTTGGAATAAGTGAAGT
>DYLM01000023.1:3601-23212 GCA_020722095.1 Chloroherpeton thalassium | reverse complement strand
AAAGGATTTGATGTAGAAATTGCTAAAACAAATTTGGCATTGCCATTTGGCAATAATAGATTTTATGCGGGAGTTTCTTTGCTACACTTTTTGGGCATGGGAATGAATAGCTGGGGGCTTGCTATTTTACCATTGAGATTTGGGTATTGGCATACACTTGTGGAAGATGAATTAACTTTAACTCCATTTATGGAATTGGGAATGTATCCAACTAAATATTTAAATATCAGTGGCGAACTAAATTTAGTTTTATCCGAAAATTTAAATTTAGGAATTCGGACAGGATATATCACAGGGAGTAGTGATGAGATTTTAGGTGGTTCGTTTGTAGAAAATTTTGGCAAAAGCACAAGTTTCTCTAATTTTTATTTTGGATTAGGAATAAGGCTACAAAATCGTATATTTTTCCCGCATCATTTACGATATAATCGTCCCGAATTACCATTAAAACCAAGAAAATATTAAGGAAAAAAATTATTTAGAAATTGAAATTTATTGGAATTATGAAAATGTTAAATATAATATTGACCTTATTGATTGTTGCAATGCAAGGCTCTTGCGTGGCGCCCGATGTTTTTATCATAAATAAATATGGTGGATATAAAACTATTAAGATTAAGATGTTGAACGGCAACGGGAAAGTAGTACAAAATTTAGACGATAGCTTTGTTATAAATCCTGATGCTTTGTTTTCTATTAAGTTCATAGAACAAACTCAATACCAGACAACTTTTGATTTGGAAAAATTATCGGGCGACTCGATAATTTTCTATTTATACAATACCGAAACTGATTTTAAAAAATATTCTTTTATGCAATTTATCCTTACTAATTCGGGATATGCAGTAAAATTAAATGAGCAAATCATTGCTCAAAGCGATACAATTCAAATAAAACAAGGAAAAAATTATAAAATAAAAATACAATCCGAAGGAAACCTCCTAAACTTTTCAATAGATTGTGCCGATATTAGATTTCAGAAGATATTTCTAAAAGCAACCGAGTATATTATGGTTAGAACTGATGGAAATTCAAGATTTAAAATAAAAAATTTAGATTTTGAAAAAAATTTTCAGTAAAAACTAAAAATTCTCAAAAAAGTGTCGTTAATTAGAAATAGAACGAGGATAAAAACAGGCAGGATGCCAAATTTTGAAAACAAATTAATGGATTTTATATAAACAAGGAGGTTTTATGCCAACCGTATTTTCAGGGGATTCCCGAATAAGAACAAATATTCCGTCTCTCAATGCGTATAATGCATTGATCAATACGAATAACAACATCGCCCTTAGACAATTGCGCCTTTCAACTGGTAAAAGAATCAATTCAGCAGCTGATGATGTTGCAGGTTACATCACATCCCGTAGCTTGCAAGCAAGGAATGAGTCGTTAATGTCAGCGTTGAATGCTGTGGGCGAAGCAAAGAACGTAACGGGTCAAACACAAGATGCTTTAGATAATATCAATGGATTGCTCACAAAAATTAAAGAAAATGCATCAACTGCTTCGAATGGTGCATTAGGAACAGACGAAAAAGTTGCTTTAGCCCGTGCATCATACAGAATGACCGAGCAAATTCAATTTATCGTTAATTCAACTGTATTTGGTGGTCGTCAATTAATCGATGGAAACTTCTCAGGTGAATGGACAATTGGTTACAATGCTGCAAATGCCTTATTGACCATCGAAGTTGATTTGAAAAATAACGCCGCCGCCGCTACTAAATTCAATTTGGATAGAGGATTTGATTTAAATTCTCTGACTCAAAGTAATTTTGGTGGTGTTACAGGTTTGAATTTAGCTTCATTAAATGCAGTAAGCAATACAGATTTGGGCATTTTCAGCTATACTCAAATCTCGACAACTTTAACAAGTTTAGCTTCAGCATTAAATAATGTGAATAAAGTTGCTTCTTATTTGGGTGGTGTTGAAAACAGATTGCAATCTCAAGAAGATTTGCTCCGTTCCCAAATCACAAACTACAAAGCAGCAATTTCAAGAATCGAAGATACTGATGTTGCAACAGAACAATTAGAATTGGTTAAATCGCAATTCTTGCAACAAGCATCATTGATTTCGTTAGCACAAGCTAATCAAAATCCACAATCATTCTTGCAACTATTCCGTTAAGCAAATAGTTTATATTTCTAAAAAAGGGTAAGACTAAAATCTTATCCTTTTTTTTTGGAAATAATAAATAAATAGAAATAAGATTTATATTTCTGGCATAATTATTGTTTCATATAACATTTAATATAAAAAAGATTAAAAATAACCAAGTTCTTTGAAAAAAAATAGAAAAAAACTAAATAATTGAATATTAGTGCCGATAATATATTCAGAGGATAATTAAATGGCAAGGAAGCCTATGTTTGTTTAAACTAGGCGGAGGCATTATGCCAACAGTATTTTCGGGAGAATCCCGGATACGCACAAATATTCCATCCCTTAATGCTTACAATTCGTTGATTTCAACGAATAATGGAATAGCGTTAAGGCAATTGCGTTTATCGACAGGTAAGCGAATAAATTCAGCATCAGATGATGTTGCAGGTTACATAACCTCACGTTCTTTGACAGCACGAAATGAATCGTTAACTTCGGCGTTAAACTCAGTTGGCGAGGCAAAAAATGTTACAGCTTTAACCCAAGATGCCTTAGACAACATAAACGGATTATTAACTAAAATAAAGGAAAGTGCTTCCACTGCGTCAAATGGCGCATTGGGAACTGACGAAAAGGTCGCTTTAGCTAAATCGGCTTATCGTTTTTCGGAGCAAATCCAATTTGTAGTTAATTCAACCGTTTTTGGTGGCAAACAGTTAATCGATGGATCGTTTTCAGGCAACTGGACAGTAGGATACAATTCATCAAATGGACTGTTAACATTGGAAATTGATTTGACTAACACTTCAGCAGCTGCCTCAAAATTTAATTTAGATGCTGCTTTCAATTTGGGAGCAACTTCAACATCAAATTTTGCTGGCGTTACAGGCTTAAGTTTGAGTTCGTTAAATTCAGTTTCCTCCACAAGTCTGGGTATTTTTTCTGAAACAGCAATTGCAACAACTTTAACAAGTTTAGCTTCAGCTATTCAGAATGTTTCAAAAGTTGCCTCATACGTTGGTGGTATTGAGAATCGCTTGGGTTCGCAAGAAGATTTATTGCGCTCACAAATTACTAATTACAAATCAGCAATATCTCGTATCGAAGATGCAGATATAGCTACCGAGCAGTTAGAATTAGTGAAAGCACAATTCTTACAACAATCTTCTTTAATTTCGCTTGCCCAAGCTAATCAAAACCCACAGTCGTTCTTACAATTATTTAGATAATTCTATTTTTTTGTAAGGCAAATAAGATTTAGCAAGAAACAGCTTAGCTGTTTCTTGTTAAATTGTTTAAATAGTTAATATGGATGTGCAATGTCTGAATCAGTTCAAAAATTAGCTGCTTCTAAACTTTATGGCGGCTCTTCTTCTGCCCAAGATGGCAAGGGTAAAATACCCGCATATTTGGAGCAGGAAGTTTTGTCGTGGAGTAAAGAAAAAATTATCCTCAAAATGTATGATTTGTTCATAATTGCCAATAGCAAAGGCGATGTGAATAAAATGAGCAGAGTTCTTGTGGAATTAATGTCTTCCTTAAACTTTGAATACGAAGAAACTGCCACTCGATTATACCGACTTTACGAGTATTGTCAGCGTGCTGTTTTCCAAAGAAAATTTGATGAAGCATTAAAAATTATCAAAGATTTACGCGAAACATGGGCGCAAGCTTTCAACTTAGAACCTAATTGATAATTTTTAATTTATATTTATTTTAGTAAATTTACATTTATTTTTAGAAATAAATAAAGTGAGTAAAACAAAATGGCAAGTGTATCATCAGTATCGTCAAGTGGAAGTTCTACACAGTTAGATCAGCTAATTAATGCTTTCTACCAACAAGAACAATATAAACTTGATTCGATTGATTCAAAAATTTCGGATTTAAAAAGCAAACAAACTTTCTACAATAACTTGTATTCAAAGTTGAATTCACTTGTTGCTACTTTAGATAAATATGGCGATTTTGAATACGACAGCAGTTCTAGTACTTTCACAAAAACAAACACAATAGACGATTTATTTAAGGCTAAAGCTGTATCAAGTTCCAAAAGCGATGTATTGACTGCCACTGCAAGTTCCGATGCGGTGCCCTCAAATGTTTCAATGTTTGTTGAGAGATTAGCTTCGAATGATGTACTAATTGCTAAACAATTAACTTTGAATGATACTACTACTCTTGCTTCAGGCGATTATAATTTAAGTGTTAATATTGATGGAAAACAAAAAAATATAACAGTTAATATAGATGGAACAGAAACAAACTCGGCAGTTTTAACAGAAATAGTCAATGCTTTAAACGATATTGATGAAACAAATAATGAAGAAAAAATATTAAATGCTTCGTATATAAAAGATACTTCTACAACGGGGAGGCTTACTATTACAGCCGCCAAAACAGGCGAGCAAAACAGCATTACTGTAAATGGTGATTCTCAATTATTGCAGACATTAGGACTTGATACAATTACTCAAAGTGGAAGTCGTACGGTTGCCACCGACACAAATGCTGGATTTGTAAAAGCAGATTCAAGCGAACTAAATTCCAAAATGATTATCAACGGTATGAATATTTACCGTTCTTCGAATGCAGTTGACGACGTTGTGCCAGGTGTCACTTTGAATTTACTTAAGCCACAGGAAGCAAACGACCAACCTGCTGTTATTACTACTCAAGTTAATACTAATTCAGTCAAAGACTTGATTAATAACTTGCTAACTCCGCTAAATGATATAGTGGATTTAGTAAATAATAACAAAGAAATTACACGAAGTGAATCTGCAATGAATACTTTGAAATATAATATTCGCGGACTTGCTTCAACTAAAATCGAGTCGGTAATAGACGAAGAATCACCAAAATATTTATCTGATATTGGCGTTACGGTCGACTCAAATGGAAAATTTTCGGTTACAAATTCGGATACTTTAGAAGAGTTTCTGAAAAAAGACCCACAAAAAGTAGCAGATTTATTTACAGCTTCCGATGGTATTGTTGCAAAGATTAATCAGATGATAACGAACTTGCAAGGAGATAAAGGATTAATTATTCAAAGAAAATCGTCAATAACTAATCAAATTAAAACTTATGACGATAAATTAAAAGAGACTCAAAGTAGAATTGATTTTCAGGCAGATGCATTAAGGAAGCAATACACTTCCTTATTGCAGACTTACTACGAGGCAATGGGACAATACAGTTCATATAGTTCGTTTGCATCAAGTATGTCTTCGTCGCCAATGACTGCATCTGGATATTCAAGCCTACTTGGTTAAATGATTTAATTGATAAATAATTAAAGAGGGTAATATGATTAATGCAGTAACAGGTGTTCAGGCAATCATCATTAACTCGACTGATAGTGTAAAAACAGAGGTCAACAATAACTTTAAGGAAAGAAAGTTAGATGTTGAAAAAGATGTTGTCGCTAAAGCGATTGAAGCTGCCAAAGTAGAAGAGCCTAAAAAAAGTGAGGAGAAGCAAGTTAATTTTAATGAATTATCAAGCACCGTTCAAAAAATGTTAGGTGATGATAGTGTGGCATTGGAGTTTAGCCTTGATAAAGATACCAAAAAGATGGTATTGAAAATCATCGACAAGGATACAAAAGAAATAATACAACAAGTGCCACAAGAATTGGCTTTGAAAGTTGCTAAATTTGTTGCAGATCAGTTAGGAAATGGACAGGTTGCAAATGCACAAGTATAAAAGTGTAAGTGAAGTTACACTTAGGGTAGAGGAAATAACCAAACAAATTTATTTACTCCTTATCAAAGGGGAAAGTATTGATATGTCCGATACAGAATATCTTAACAACTTATACCAAGAGAGAAAGGAGTTAATAAAAATATTAGTTGGCTTTATGACTTCTTCCAATGAATCTATTATTGCTGATCCAAGCTTTAAGCTCGAAGGCAATAAAGAAGAGGTAGAAACTTTTTTCAGTAGATTAGCAGAAATTGATTTAAATAATATTAATTTGCTTAAATTAAGTATTGCAAAATTAGCAGATAAATTAAAAACACTAAATCAGAAAAAATCAGTAATGATTTATTCAAAATAAAGTTGTTTATTAAAAAAGAATTTTAAATAAAAGAAGATAGAAATGGAAATTAAATCCCTAAACCGACAAAAGCAAGTTCTTGGTACTGATAATGCCGAGAAAAAGAAGATTGCTAAACAAGAATCTAAGGTTGCAAGCAGCTCGGAAGAAATTAAAGATACTTTGGAGTATACTCCAGATTTGTTAGAGTTAAAGCCAATTATGGATAAACTTAAGAGCGGCTTCTACGACAAACCCGAAGTGATCCAAAAGTTAGCAACTATTCTTGATGAAAAATTCCCTGCAGATGCACTAAAAGAGTTATAGTTATTGATTAAAAAATACTAATTTCTTGTTGCTTTGCAATCAAATTAATAAAAAACTTGTCTTATTTCCTTAAATATAAGGGAATAAGACTATTTACGTTTCAATAGACTTTTTGATATTTTAATCATCAGTCATATTTTTTTATCATCGATCATATTGTAATAACCTAATAAAATTTGTAGTTTCGCTACATAATTCACGAGCAACAATTATAATATCAGAATTATCAAAATTGAACATAAATTAAGTAGTTTATTAAAAATGTAAATTAACCAATTTTGCCAAATTTAATGAATTTTAAAGTAAAATTTTTGTTAATTGCTACGGAATAATCATTATTTTCATCAAATTAAGAAATAAACCAAAAATTTGTAATATTTTTGTTTTTTATTTGTTATACTATTTATTAATTATTACAATTTAATTATTACAATTATCGGTTTTTGATGAAGTGAAAAATTTTACAGCATACTTATTTATAATTATCCTTTTCACTGCTAATCTTTTGGCTGATAATTTGTATTTGTATAATTATCAAACGTCCGATTATCCTACAATTGAATTCAATTTTGCTGCTTTTGATAACGATTACCGTGATTTAGATTTTGTGCTTACTGATTTAAAATTGTCAATTAATCAACAAGAAGTAATTATCGACTCAAGTTTGCTGGTAAATTCTACTCCATTGGAAATGCCCAATTTGATTGTGGCTTTTGAAGTTTCAAATGCCATTAATAGCAAGGATTTAGAAACATACAAACAAATTATAGATGAATATTCCGCTGCAAAAAATCAATTTAGCAAGATCTCATTTGTTTTGTTGATGGATAAGCCTTTTGTGCTTAATAATAATCCAAATAAAGCAAAATTGCAAATTGACGAATTGAGCAAATTTAATTTCTACAAAAAAGCAAATTTAAATAATTTTTTAAGTAGTAAATTATATTCAGAAATTACTGGAAAGCCCCAAACTCCTAATGCTTTTATATTGATTACAAAATCACAAATAAAATTAGATAAGAACCTTGTTTCACAGAAGTTTGACGAAACTAATACAAAATTTGTACATTTGCGATTAGATAAAAATACTTATCCTATTTACGATTCTATGGCAAATGAAATTCCACATCTCACTTTGTATTCAAGTTTAAATGATATAAAAAAATTAGTTAAAATTAGTATTCATCAAATAAAATCAGGTAAATTTTACCGAATTTTTGCTTGGACAAAATTAGTTTATGGCAATAATTCCTCGCAATTAACTTTGGGTAGCCTTACGGATACGCTTAATTTTTACATAAATCAAAATGAATTGCCGAAATTACAGATTTCCAATCCAACAGTCTTTTTAGGAATCATTGATTCGGGAAGAGTAGGCACTCAATCTGTGCAATTATTCTCAAATAAATCACTTGAATTATCGCAAATTACTTTTACAAATCCAAAGTTTGCAGCACCAAATTTTAAGCAAAATAGCAAAGTAACTCCCGAGCA
Source organism: Chloroherpeton thalassium (assembly GCA_020722095.1). GTDB lineage: Bacteria > Bacteroidota > Ignavibacteria > Kapaibacteriales > UBA2268 > GWF2-33-9. Next base: position 15,237 of record DYLM01000023.1, on the reverse strand, counting down.
ACCTTACGCTTTAAAATTGGAATATAATTCGAATAATGATAATTTTGATTCTTGCGATTGCATAATTCAAACAAATTCGGGCGAGCAGTTAAAATTATTTCTTTATGCTGGAAAAATTCCACCCAAAACAAACAAGATTACGATAATAAACCCAAACGAGAGCACTGAAATTTTGACAGATGATAATTTACAAATAATCTGGAAAAATACTCATCCAAAAAATAACTTTCAAGTTGATTTTAAATTGCAAAATCAAACAGAATGGACTAAAATTACCGCAAATGCCGAAAACAATATTCTAAATTGGCGAGTGCCACATTTGCCTGACACATTAGCACAAATACGCATATCTCAAATTGATTCCAATGCAATATCAGAGAAAGTAGTCCAACTTATTGGACATAAAAATAAAATAACGCAAATTGCTTTCAACTCAAACGATAGTTTAATTGCAACTGCCAGCGAAGACGGGAAAATTCTACTTTGGAATGCAAAAACAGGTGAGAAAATCAGCAAACTTTTCCAATCGCAAAGCAAAATTATTTCTACAATTGCTTGGACAAAAGATAGCAAGTATTTGGCTTTTTCTGCTTCGGACACAACTATTAAAATATGGGACATTGCCAAAGGAATTTTATTTAAAGATATTTATACAAGCGATAATATCAATAAAATTTACTTTTCTGCTAATGATAATTATCTTATTGCACAATTATTTAATAATACAGTAGAAGTCTTTTCATATCCTGAATTAATTAAAGAAAATACTATTACTTTCGCGGATAATATTCAAGATTTTCAGATTAATCCTGCATATCCATATTTTTTGGTTGCCACAAGTAATAGCAAGTTTTATATTTACGATTTTGAAAGTAAGTCTTATTTAAATGATTATCCACTCCAAGATTTCAATATTTTATCTGCGAGTTTTAGTCCAAGCGGCAATAATTTGGCTTTATCGGGGAGCGATAATAAAATCAGAATATATGATATTAAAACAGCAGTAAATGTCTTAAATATATTTGATATTAATTCGCCAATTAGAAATGTATTTTGGTTGAAAAATAAGATATATATTGCAAGCACACAAGATAAATACATTAAATTATGGTCTCCGAATGATGGCTCATTAATGCACATTTACGACCAGCATAATTCAGATATTTATCTAATACAAGGGAGCAATAATGGCAAGCGAGTTGCCTCGGTTGACCAAGATAATATTATACATTTATGGAATTTAGACGATTTGCCATTCTCGCGTCCAGCTTTACTTTCATCTATCAGCCAGCCTTTTAAACTAATTGAACGCAAAATTGAGATGAAAGATTTCTTGCTCCCAAAATCACAAGTTGGCGACACTTTGGCGTTTTATTTGAAAGATATTTGTACAAATAAAACACAGAGAGAAATTAATATTGATACTTTGATAATTACGAGCGAGTTTAAAGATTTTTGGATTGACGAACAAATAAAGGATATAGCCTTACAAAATAATAAAAGTATTGCAGCTACATTAAATCTAATTCCTCGTAAAGCAGAAGCAACTAATTTACAAGTAACAGCAAAATCAGACAATAAAATTTATTATTCCAATTTGCATTTAATGACCCAAGCCCAATCCCTCGACCCAAAGCGAACGATTATTGATTTTGGGGCATTAAATATCGGTAATTCAATCGATTCAATGGTATTTGTGATGCAAAATATCTCGCAACAGCCAGTAATTATCGATAGTTTCCAAATAATTAACGATTCGGAATTTACAATGCTTGCACCAAGTATGCCATATAATATGCAAGGAACTGGCGGCACACTTGTCCCAAATTTCAGATTTTCTCCCAAACAAATTGGGATTACGAGCGGAATTGTTCGCTTTTACCCACAAAATTATTTACCATTCGATATTTATCTTTATGGCATTGGATTAGCTCCAAAATTAAAACAAGTTTCCGAGATTGAAGATGCAATAATTTTATGTGAAGACCAAAAAATTATAGAAACTCCCATAATGAATGTCGGCAATGCGCTGCTCGAAATTCAAAATATTGAGATTATTTCGCAAAGTCCAACAGATTTTGTAATAATTAAGGATTTGCAACATTTTATTCAACCAAATCAAATTGATACACTTATTATTGATTGGCTGCCCAAAACATTCAGTGATGAGAGTGTTGTAATACGAATTACAACTAACTTGCAAGAAGACGGCATAACCTCAAACGACATAATTTTTAAGGTGAAAAAAGATATTGTGGGTTTACAACCAGCCGAAAATCCCACTTATTATTTCCCAAAAAACGATAATGATCTACAGCAAAAATCCATACAGATTTATCAAACAGGAAATTTATCAAGCGAAATAACTTTTGCAAATCAATTAAAATACTTCAAAGTGGATAGTATTCAATTTATTGATACAGGGTATTTCCTAAATATTTCGTTTGTGGGTGGTTATGGTTATGATAAATACATCGACACATTACAAATTAGCGATGATTGCGGTAAAATTACAAACTTGGAATTAATTGCAAATATCAACAAAGCTGGAGCAATGATTTTGGTTCAAGATACATTAGATTTTGGTCAAATCTTATGCGAAAAAAGTAAAACGATTGATTTATTAATCCAGAATACAGGAACATCTGATTTGCAGATTTCTAACATTGCTCTGCAAACGCCAAATCCACAAATTGAATTTTCACCAACTCATCTGTCAATACTGCCAAATTCATATAGTTATATTCAAGTAAAATATATTTCCACTGAAATTGCTAATGATCTACAAAATACAATTTTGGTTTATTCAAATGCTGAAAATATTGCCAATGGCGTTTCTGAAATTACGATGATTGGCACCGAAGAGGAAATAAATTATGCTTTTAGTGCTGATACTATTTATTTTGGTGAATTATCAATTACAAAGTCCGATACTGCTTATGTGCAATTTTCAAATCAAGGAACAATTCCTTTGATTAATCAATTCAGAATTACCACCGAAAACTTCCATTTAAGTTACACCGAGCAAGCCACTATATTGCCCAATAAAAATCAAAATATCGCAATTTATTTTCACCCCAAGCAAGAAAACCAATTAATTATAGATAGTTTGATTTATCAAGATTTGTGTAATAATACCAAAAAAGTGATTTTGATAGGAAAAAAATCGCAAGAAAAACAAATTTTGACAATTTCTTTGCCGTATCCAAACCCAACAAGTACCGATGCCACTATTCAAATTCATACAAATATACACTATGTAATGAACTATCAATTAACAGATTATTTGGGCAGATTAATTGAAAAAAGCCAACCTAACGAGGTGACAAATACTGATTTAAATTTAGAAATTGATTTAAAAAATTATTCGACAGGGATTTACTTGCTTAAATTAAATATTAATAAATCTTCATATTACCTAAAAATAATAAAAATATAGTTAATTCAAATTAATTTTTATTAATTATGAACAACGAGTATAAAAAAATTCGTAATTTTGAATACCCTTTATTTTCAAAAAACAAAAAGGTTATTTATGAGCTTATTAAAAGAAAAATTACAGCAAGTATTACCAGGACAAATTTCAGAAATTTCGAAATTTGTTAAGGAAAATGGCGACAAAGTCGTTTCTCAAGTTACAATCGCACAAGTATACGGTGGTATGCGTGGGGTTAAAAGTTTAGTTTGTGATACATCAGAAGTTCCACCCGACAAAGGTTTAATCATTCGTGGAATCGAATTAAAAGACTTAACTGACAAAACACCAGAAGAAATTTTCTGGTTATTATTAACAAGTGAATTACCAAACGCTACAGAATTGAAAGATTTGCAAGCAGAATTAACTGCACGTTCAACTGTCCCTCAATATGTTTGGGATGTAATTGACGCAATGCCAGCTGATTCCCATCCAATGGCAATGTTCAACACTGCAATATTAGTAATGCAAAAAGAATCAGTTTTTGCTAAACGGTATGCAGAAGGTATGAAAAAACCAGAGTACTGGGAAGCTACTTTGGAAGATTCATTAGATATTATTGCAAAATTGCCAGCAATTGGTGCTTATGTATACAGAAAAAGATTCAATAAAGGTGGCAGAATCGAACCAAAACAAGGCGTAGATTGGTCAGAAAATTATGTTCACATGCTTGGCTTGCCAGATCCAAATGGTGATTTCTCCAAGTTAATGCGTTTGTATTTGAACTTGCATAGCGACCACGAAGGTGGAAACGTGAGTGCATTCTCAGCTGCAACAATCAATTCCGCATTATCAGATATGTATTACACTTTAGCAGGTGGATTAAACGGATTAGCTGGTCCATTACACGGCTTAGCAAATCAAGAATGCTTAGGTTGGATACTTGACGTTATGAAGAAATTCAACGGCGTTCCAACTAAAGATGCATTGGAAAAATTTGCTTGGGAAACTTTAGAATCAGGCAAAGTTGTTCCAGGATACGGACACGCTGTATTACGCGTAGTTGATCCACGTTATGTTGCATTCCGTGCATTCGGACACAAATACATTGCTGATGATCCAGTATTCCAAACAGTAGATTTAGTATTTAATACTGTTCCAGATGTATTGAAACAAGTTCAAAAAATTAAAGATCCTTGGCCAAATGTTGATGCTGGTTCTGGTGCATTATTATATCATTTCGGATTGAAAGAATTCAGTTATTATACTGTATTATTCTCAATTTCACGTGCTTTAGGCATCGCTTCTCAAGCAGTTATTGCAAGAGCTTACGGATTACCAATCACAAGACCAAAATCATTGCCAACAAAAGAATATATGAAATTAGTTCAAGCATAGGAGAATAAAAATGAAAATAACCGTTATCGGAGCAGGAAATGTTGGAGCAACAGTTGCTCAATTACTTGCAAATCAAGAACTTGCTTCAGAAATTATCTTAGTTGATGTATTAGAAGGTATTCCAGAGGGTAAAGCTTTGGATATGTACGAATCAATGCCTATCTTAGGCTCCGATTCCAAAATATTCGGCACTAACAGTTACGAAATGACTGCTGATTCGGATATAGTTATCCAAACTGCTGGTTTGGCTCGCAAACCAGGTATGACTCGTGATGATTTATTGGTAAAGAATGCAGAAATCGTTTCTTCTTGCATTTCAAATGCTTTCAAATATTCACCTAATGCTTATTATATTATCGTTTCTAATCCTTTAGATGTGATGACATTCTTAGCTGCAAAAATCACTAAATTACCTCGCCATAAAGTTATTGGTATGGCTGGTATATTGGATACAGCTCGCTATCGTTCATTTATTTCAATGGAATTAAATGTTGCAATGCAAGATATTCAAGGTATGATTTTAGGTGGTCACGGCGATACAATGGTTCCATTACCAAGATTTACAACTGTCGCTGGTATTCCATTAACTGATTTATTGCCAAAAGAAAAAATTGATGCAATTTGCACAAGAGCTGCAAACGGTGGCGGCGAAATCGTTAAATATCTCAAAACTGGTTCGGCTTACTATGCTCCAGCAGCTGCTGCAGTGCAAATGGTTGAATCAATTGTTCGCGACCAAAAACGCATTCTACCTTGCTCTGTAATGTTAGAAGGCGAATATGGCGTGAGCGATGTGGTAGTTGGCGTTCCTGTTAAATTAGGCAAAAACGGAATGGAAGAAATTATTGAATTGAAATTGAACAATGAAGAAATGGCATCATTCAATAATTCAGTTAGTCACGTTCGCGAAACTATCGCTGAAGCCAAGAAATTATTAAATATGTAATTAATTTGATGATTACATAGTTAATTGATTATATTAAAGTTAGATACAACCTCCTCCAAACAATCTCTTTACAAGAGATGATTAAGGGGAGGTTTTTTTATATTTAGTTTTTTAATTTCAATATTTAATTAAAATTACTCCTTAATATATTATGACTATAAATGAACAGATTGAATATTGGATAGAAATCGCAGATAATGATTTAAAAGCATCTGTTGCCCTATTTGAAACAGGAAATTATATATAATCTTTGTTTATATGTCATCTAATTTTAGGGAAAGTTCTTAAAGCAAATTTTTAAACAATAACAATAATTCCATACCACCTAAAGTTCATAATTTATCAAAGATAACTGAATTATCAAAATTATTTCTTTCAATTGAAATAGATAATTATCTTGTTATTGCTAATAAACTTAATATAGAAAGTCGATATCCAGAATATAAGAATGAGTTTTATAAACTATGTACTAAAGAATACGCTAAATATAATATAAACAAAATTATAGAAGTATACAAATGGCTCAAATCCCGGGTTATATAATCGAAAAAATAAAATTATTTCTTAATGTATTAATGAAATTAATGAAAGAGAATATTAAAATCTCTAAAGTTTTCGTATTGGATCTTATGCACGAAATCAACAGAACATATTTATGGAGTGATATTGATTTAGCAATAGTGTTAGATGATTTTACCGGTAATAGGATGGTGGATTACGACTTATTTGAAAATGCAATTTTAAAAGTTGATAGAAAGTTTGAACTTATTGCATTCAAATCTGAACAATTTACTTTAGACAATCCCTTCGAACAAGAAATAATAAAATATTGGGTAAAAATCATATAAATTCACTTATATCAACTATTCTTTGGCTTTTACTTCGGGCAATTGCTTCCAATTTGTTGTAAAATGAGACGAGAGCAATTCTCGTTTCATTTGCCATCGCCTATTTTCTTTCATTCCTGCTGCTGCATAATATATTGCTTCACGACCGTATTTTTTGTTGATTTTATCCATCAATTCAGTTGCAATAATTTGATTTAATCGATTTGGTGGATCAAATAGCGATAAACTTGCATTTTTGGTTTGCACAAAATCCATCAGCAATATTCCAACTTTTTGGTAATAATACCCGCTTTTGTAAATTTTCTCTAAAATGCGGTGGGCATAAGGCAGTATTTCATTAGTTGAATTCATTGGATAAGGCAACTTTGTGTCGGCGGAATTATAATATTGTGGTGAATTTTTAAAAGGATTCGTACGGATAAATACAGCAATAGAATTGCAAGACGACCCTTGCTTTCGTAATTTTTCGGTGGCACGAGCAACAAAATATGATACAGCCTCCTTAAGTTCATTAAATTCTGTTAAATATTCGCCAAATGATCGGGACGATACGATAGATTTTTTCTTTGGTGGGCTATTTTCCAAGTCGATACAACTTATTCCATTAAGTTCAAGATTAGTACGTAAGCCAGTAATTGTCATCTTTTTGCGTACCCACGACCTATCGGCACGGGCAAAATCAAGAGCGGTGTAGATGCTATGATTATGTAACATTGCCGAATATTGTCGTCCAATTCCCCAGACATCTTCTATTGGAGTGTCTTGCAATAGCGAGTCCCTATTCTCGATTTCGAAAATGTTCAGAACTCCATCACTTTCCTTATGCTTTTTGGCATAACGATTTGCTAATTTTGCCAATGTTTTGGTTGGGGCCATTCCTATCGATACAGGAACGCCAGTCCATTTACGCACAGTTTCTTTAATTATGTGTAAATATTGGGTTTGATTATCTACTTCAATACCATCAAGATTTAAGAATGCTTCGTCTATGGAATATATTTCTACTTCAGGGGAAAATGTTTCAAGAGTTTGCATCACCCGAGCAGATAAATCGCCATATAAAGTATAATTTGATGAAAACACATTGACTTTATTGGATTTAAGCAATTTTTCAACTTTAAAATAGGGATCCCCCATCTTAATACCTAATGTTTTTGCCTCTTCACTTCGGGCAATTATAACACCATCGTTATTGGAAAGAACAACAATTGGTTTGCCAACCAAATTAGGGGCAAAAACTCGTTCGCAAGAAGCGTAGAAGTTATTGCAATCAACAATCGCTATTTTCTTTGCTTTTATCAAATTCTGCAATTAGTAATTAGAATTCTGCAAAATACAAATTTTTGAATAAAGAATTGATCCTTTAAAATAAATCTTATGAACAAATTCGTTGGAACAAAAAAGTGCCCAATTTTGAATTGAAGCACTTTTGTTGAGAATAGACAAAATATATTCTATTTCCTTATACTCGAAATAAATTGTTCTACTTCGGGAATGCCACCTTGATAGATTAAATATCCATTACTTGGCTCGCGTTTTGTCATTTCTCCTGCAATTGGTTCGAGCATAATTTTCTTTACTTCGTCTAAATCTTGTGTAATGCCCAACGCCCAACCTAATTTGACATAAGCGACTTCGGGCAACATATTTGCAAGTGGTATTACGCCCAATTCCATCAAATCACGCCCAGTATCGTATACATACATTTGAGCATAACCCCAAAGCGTTTGCACGGTCATAAACACCGCCACGCCGGCATCTTTTGCTCTTTGCAAAGCAGGATAAAGTGGTTTATTAACGTGCCCAAGACCCGTTCCTGCAATGACAATTCCTTTATAGCCTTTATCAATCAATGAGTCGATAATATCTGATTTCATATTAGGATAATAATAAACTATCGTTACTCTATCGTCAAAATATGGCATTAACTTTACATTTTTATCTTTTCTTCTCTTTTTATAATCATCTCGTAAAGGTTTAATATTATTTCGGTCAACCATTGCTATGGGAATATCGCCAATAGTTCTAAAAGTAGAGCGATAACTTGAGTGCATTTTGCGAACTCGTGTGCCACGATGAAGCAAACCATAAGCATCAGAGGTAGGACCAAACATACACACCATAACTTCGGCTATATCACTTTCGGCAGCAGTTTTTACAGAATGTATCAAGTTTAATGCAGCATCCGAACTTGGTCGGTCGCTCGAACGTTGCGAACCAACCATTACAATTGGAACTGGTGAATCTTGCAACATAAACGACAATATAGCAGCAGTATGATGCATTGTGTCAGTCCCGTGTCCAATAACTATTCCTTCTACGCCTTTTTCAATTTCTGCAGCAATTGCTTTTGCAGTACCAATCCATTGCTCGGGTCCCATATTTTCGCTAAATACGCCGTAAAGTTTTTCAGTTTCCAAATTGCAGTAATCTGCAAGTTCAGGAACAGAACCATAAAGTTCGCCAGGAGAAAATGCTGGAATAACAGCACCAGTACGGTAATCCAACCGACTTGCAATTGTTCCGCCTGTACCCAAAAGTTTAACTCTTGGCATTTTGGGTGAATATGGAAATTCCTTCTCAGGGATTTTATAATGTGCTTCTTTATATCCAAAAATCTTAATATCAATGACTTTATTTGAGCGAATACCAATATTGTATCCTGTCGCCATTTTAAGGACGATGTGCTGGTCGTCAGCTTGCTCGGAACGTGGTAAAATTAGTCCATTAAATGTTGCATCATTAGTAACAATATCTACTTCGCTCCAAACATAAGCTTTATATTTTTTTAATACTTCGAGTGTTTGACCTCGATAACCTTTATAATAATCTTTTTCTTCCATTTTATTTGCCTTAATTATTGCTACTAATTAATTATTTAATTTTGCTAAAAGAGCATTGCGAACAATTTTACCTTCGATTCTACCTTGCAATTTTTTCATTATTATACCCATAATTACATTGACTTTTACATCCAAATTCTTTATAGTTAAATTATTAAATTCCGATATGGCTTCGTTGATAATGCCATCTAATTCGCTTCCATCACATTGATTAGGAACTAATTCGGGGGTAAATTTTCCATTCACAAGCGATTCTTTAATCAGTTCCTCTAATCCTGATTTATTTAATTTATTATTAATAAATAAACTTATCATTTGTAGGAAATCCTCTTGAGAGATTTTCGAAAAATCTAAATTCTTTTTTGAAAGAGATTTAGGTAATTGAATTAAAAGATAATATGAATAATTTTTATCTATACCCAAAGACAATAGTTTTTCGTAAAGTGTGTAATATTTTGACAATGATAATTCTTCAGCTTGACTTTCGGTAAATCCTTCTTTCATCAAGTTTTGCATAATATCCCAGCTCGATGGCTTCAAATTGGCTTTAATTCGGTCAAAACGCTCTTGAGTGATTTTAATTGGAGGCAAATCTGTATCGGGATACATTCTTTCGGGACCAGGCAATATTCTTTCAAATCCATTAGTTCCGTCAGAGTGAGCTTGACGAGTCTCGGAAGGAACGCCAATTGTTGCTTCTTTTGCACGAATAATAATTTCTTTACAAGCAGTTGTGCTATCTTGCTCGTCTCCCCAAACCAATACGAGAGTGTCGTTTTCCGTTGCATTTGTTGCTTTACGCAACATTGTCCATTCTGTGGAAGTAATTTGCTCACTCATCGCATCTGAATGCACAATGTTTGGAAGTGTATTCAAGCATGCAATCACTTTTACTCTATCAGATATTTCACGAGAGAAGTAAGTATCTGTCTGCGTTTGCCATCTTAACAAACCCTTAAAACCTCGTAATACAACACATTTAGTGCGAAGTCCATTGGAAATTGCATTGTTAATAATTGTATATCGGGTTTTACGCATCAAATTTGTTACATCTTCGTATTTAGCCGAAAACGTCTCTTCGGTAATTCCACGATTCCATAATTCTTGACGAAGTTTAAGTAAATTCCATTGACGCATTGCTTCGTTATATGTTAATAATGGAATGGATTTAATGCTTGATACTCCTTTTATCTCAATTCGAGTGCCACCAGTAACCGATACATTAACATCTTGGCGAGCAGCACCAACACCCGTTCGAACTTTGCCCGTGCTTTTTACAATTCTGCTGAGAATTTGATTAACATCAGCAACTTCTTGCGGGGTTTTCATTTCGGGATAAGTAACAGTTTCAATAAGTGGCATACCCAATCTATCAGTAATATACACGCGGCGATGACCAACATCACTAACTTCGCGACAAGAATCTTCCTCGATAGACATTTGAATTAGATTGATTTTTCTGCCATTATAATCAATCGCTCCGCCAATAGACACAATCGCAGTTCTTTGGAAACCAGTTGGAATACTTCCATCTAAATATTGCTTGCGTGCAATATGAACTTCGTCCACAATATTTGCTCCGTATAGCATTGATGCTTCAATAGCCGCATCTAAGGCTTCGTCACTCATCATAAATGGTGGAGTGTCGTCCATCTCGTAAGTACAAACGGTGTTGTAATTAATACGATAGATAATTTCTTTTTTTGTTTTAAATTCCATCAATGCAGTGCCGTCATATTCGCCAAGCTCTGACAAAGTTGGTCTCATGTGTCGTAGAATTTCAGTATTATATTCGTCTGAAAATTGACCGGCGGGGCAGCGGCAAAATAATTTTGTTTTGGTTAATAATTGCTGGTGAACTTCCAGCCCTGATTTAAAGCCAATTTTTGCATAATCTTCGGGAGTCATCTCGCCGAATGGCTTAAAATCGAAGTCAAAATAATTAATTTCCATTTTTCTTAATTAGTTACAAATCAAAACACAAAATTAACAAATTAAATTGTCAAAAGTGTGAATTTACATTATTGAACTAAAATAAATTTCTAAAAATAGATTCTCTATCGCACAAAAATGGCAAAAATTGATTTTAAAAAAAGCAATAATAAAATAAAAATTATATCAAAAGTTTGAATTAATTTACCGAACTTCGATTAAATTCTGATGAATATGGCTTGAGTGCTTCAATT
>DYLM01000023.1:0-3501 GCA_020722095.1 Chloroherpeton thalassium | reverse complement strand
TTTTTATATTCGAAAAGACGGTCAAGAGCAAATAAAATACCAGAATATGCTACTCCACTTGCGGATTTAACATATTTTTCATCAACAAAGAATTTCCCCTCTTTGCCTGCTTTTTCGAGTAATTCTTCAGCATTCTGAATATATCTCATTGCTTCTAAATATGGGTTGGTATATTTCATAAAATTTCCATTTGTTTAATAAACAAAAATACGAATTTCTTGCGATTTTATTCTAATCAGAAATTTAGAAAAATCATAAATTATTATCATTGATATTCATATCTGATATTTTAACACAATTTTAACGAAAACAATAGAATTATTTTTTTGATTTTTCGTTAATATCATTTTGAAAATTATCGTTTTGAAAATTATTTTCTAAAAAATTAATTAAAAAATCAAATTTATTATTAATTTTGGATTGATTTATTATCACAAAAATAAAGGTAAAAAAATGGCAAAAAGAATTGCAATCAACGGATTTGGAAGAATTGGAAGATTAGTTTTCCGCGAATTATTTGCTCGCAAAGCAGATGTTGAAATAGTAGGTATCAATGATTTGACTGATGCTGCTACATTGGCTCACTTGTTCAAATACGATTCTGTTCACGGCAAGTTTAATGGAACAGTAACTCATGATGGTAACTCATTGATTATCAATGATGTGAAAATTCCTATTTCTGCTTCTCGCACAATCGAGGAAATCCCTTGGAAAAATATTGATATTGTTATCGAAGCAACTGGAGTATATTCCAAAAGAACAGACTTAGAAAAAGAATTATCTCAATTTAATGCAAAAAAAGTTGTTTTAACTGCTCCAGCAAAAGATCCAGTTGATGCTACTGTTGTAATTGGCGTTAATGATAACACATTAACCGGCAATGAAAAAATTCTCTCCAATGCTTCTTGCACAACTAATTGCTTGGCTCCGATGGTAAAAGTTTTGAACGATAATTTTGGTGTTGAGCAAGGCTTTATGGTTACTACTCACGCCTACACAAATGACCAAAGAATATTAGATTTGCCACATAAAGATTTGCGCCGTGCTCGTGCGGGTGCTGCAAACACTATCCCAACTACAACTGGTGCTGCCAAAGCAGTTGGTTTAGTAATTCCAGAACTTTTAGGCAAATTGAAAGGTTACTCACTTCGCGTTCCTGTGCCAGATGGTTCAATCACCGATTTCTCTTGTATTTTGAAAAAGCCCGCAACAAAAGAGCAAATCAACGAAGCTATGAAAGCAGCTGCCGATACTTATCTAAAAGGCATTATGGAATATTCCGATGAGCCATTGGTTTCGTCTGATATTATTGATAATCCACATTCAGTTATATTTGATTCTGATTTGACTGATTCCCAAGGAACTTTTGTGAAAGTTGTTGGTTGGTACGATAATGAATTTGGCTATTCAAATAGAATCGTTGATTTAGTTTTAAGATTAGCTGACGAAATATAATCATTTATATAAAATTTAATTAATAATAAAATGATAAAATCAATTTTAGATACGAATTTTGCGGGTAAAAAAGTATTGGTTCGCGTTGATTTCAATGTGCCATTAGATGAAAATCAAAATGTAACTGACGATACACGAATTAATGCAAGTATGCCGACTATTCGTAAAATTATGGAAGATGGTGGCATCCCAATTTTGATGTCACATTTGGGTCGTCCAAAAGGCAAAGTCAATCCAAAATATTCATTGAAGCCGGTGGCTGATTATATTGTGTCAAAACTTGGAATGAAAGTTAATTTTGCCACAGATTGCATAGGCAACGAAGCCGAAAGTGTAGTTACAAATACAAATCTAGGCGAAGTTGTGCTATTGGAAAATCTTCGTTTTCACCCCGAAGAAGAAGCAAATGATCCAGAATTTTCTAAAAGTTTAGCAAAATTATCTGATATTTATGTCAATGATGCGTTTGGAAGTGCCCATCGTGCTCACGCAAGCACCGAAGGCGTGACTCATTTTGTTGCTGAAAAATATGCTGGCTTATTGATGTTGAATGAAGTGAAATTCCTTTCTCTCGTTACTGAAAATTATCAAAAGCCATTTGTTGCTATCATTGGTGGCTCTAAAATTTCTGGCAAGATTGATGTAATCAATGAATTGATGAAAAAATGCGACACAATTATTATTGGCGGCGGGATGACATTCACTTTCTATAAATCTATGGGCTTAGAAATTGGCAAATCGCTTTTGGAAGAAGAAAAAATTGAATTGGCGGGCGAGTTAATCCAAACCGCAAAGCAAAATAATATCAATTTAGTGTTGCCTAAGGATATTAAATCCGCAGATGAATTCAAAAACGAATCTCCCGCAATTATTACTGATTTCAATAATATTCCTGCTGATAAAATTGGTATGGACATCGGACCAAAGACGATAGAACTTTTCTCTGGTATTATTCAGAATGCCAAGACAGTTCTATGGAATGGACCGATGGGTGTTTTTGAAATGGATAATTTTGCCGAAGGCACTAAATCAATTGCCGAAGCAATGAAAATTGCAACAGAGAATGGTGCTGTAACGGTTGTTGGTGGAGGCGATTCTGCTGCTGCAATCAACAAGTTCGGTTATGATGATAATGTTTCACACGTGTCAACTGGTGGCGGTGCATCATTAGAATTTATCGAAGGAAAGAAATTACCCGGCGTAGAAGCACTATATCAATAGTTAATAAATGCTGAATTGTACTCTAACCTTCTGAAGGTTCCCTCATTCTTCAACCCCACGCTTAAGCGTGGGGTTGAAGGGTACTACTAAACTTTCGGAAGGTTTATTACAAAAGGGAAGCAAGGTTTTGTAAAATCAAAATAAACACATAAATAATCGTCTAATATTTTAAAAGAGGTAGGTTTATGCCAGAAATTTCAAATTTTTATGGAATAAAGATTTTTATGAATTATTCCGAACACAATCCGCCGCATTTTCATGCTGAATACGGAGAATATCAAGTTATTATTAATTTGAATGATTGGGATATCGAAGGTAAATTTCCTAAATGAGCATTAAAAATTGTATTAGAATGGGCAGAGATACATAGAGAAGAATTATTAGAAATTTGGCAATTAGCTGGTAATCGCGAACCATTAAGAAAAATTGAACCATTAAAATAAACAAAAGTTATAATATGATATTAAAAGTAATAAAAGCAGAATATATTGATAATTACGTTGTTCGGTTACTTTTTAATGACGGTGTTGAGAAAACCGTAAATTTGGAAAAGGAACTTTATGGTAATATCTTTCTGCCTTTAAAGGATGTAGAAACTTTTAGAAATTTCAAAATAGACTGCAACACTATTTCTTGGGCTAACGGCGCAGATTTTGCTCCAGAATATTTATATGAAATGTAGTGATTTTTATTTTTCATATGTTATGGTCAGACAAGGACTTCCGACCTACTACCTTGATCTATAATTTAGTAGAACAGGCGTCCTCGTCTGTTAGATGAAATCATAATTATGAGAAAGCCTCGAAAGTAATTTCAGTTTGCACT
>DYLM01000121.1 GCA_020722095.1 Chloroherpeton thalassium | reverse complement strand
CAATTTAAAACCCGTCAGTATTGGCAGACGGTGCGGGTGATTTTGCTGCGGTAGACAGATTAGCTTTCTGTATGAAATTACTTATTAAACTAAAAAATGGTTGGGTGCAAATATATTTTTATATATAGATCGATTTGTAAAATAGTAGTAACTATTTTTATATATTTTATGTCTGTATATTAAAATGGTATTGTTTATTTTTTTAAAACCAACTTGCGCTGAATATAATTGAAAATTGACAAAAATTTAAAATGTCATTCAAAGAGATTCAAATGCAATTATTGATTTTACCCCCCCCCTATTTTCGTGATTATATTGAATATAATCGCAATATTTGGCGATTATCTGGCTTGTAAGTTTTGCTGGCTTAATAACAATTCTTTGTATTATCCTCGGTTTAATTTTATAAAATTGAATCGGGCTCCACCAGTTACTGGTATTAATTAAATTATTATAAATTTTTAATTAAATATTTTTTATTAAACAATATTTATACTTTTGAATGAAATATAATATTGTAAATTAATTTGTATTTAATTATAAAATAAATAAAAAGATGAGTTCAAGTAATAAATGCAATATTGGTGTAACCTGTTAAGACAGAAATTTAAGACTTAAATTTTTTCAAATACACGGTTATACAAGATGTTATAGTATTATAGATAAATGCAGTTCCTTGATACTATTGAAGTTTTCTAGTTGCACTTCGAACTTGAATTCACCGGAGGTATAAATGAAAAAATATCTTTTATTATTTTTAACTTTTGGATTTATTCAAACTGCTATTAGTCAATGGTCAAGCGATCCAACAGCTAACCTTCAGGTAACAACCCGTGGATTACAACCCCAATTGATAACCGATGATGCCGGGGGAGCTTTTATCGTTTATAAAGATTTACCAATGGAAGTTGTTAATCTTTATGTGCAACGCCTCAATAAATATGGCTATAAAGTTTTTCCAGGGAATGGCGTTGCCTTAACAGATACTAATCATACCCAGGCAGGTTATTTTTTTATTAGCAAAGACAATAATGGGGGAGTATTTGTTGTTTTCGATAACGCTGATTATTTTGATAATACTTATTCACGTCGTACTTATGTGCAACGTGTCGATAGTAGTGGAAATAAGCTGTGGGGACCAAACGGAATTGCCGTATCTCCGCAGATGGATAAACGGATTATGGCTATCTCTATGTGTAGTGATGGCAAAGATGGCTGTTACGTTTTCTGGAAATTCATGAACGATCGTAATCATGTTGATCTATGGGCTCAGTATCTCGATGGTCAGGGTAATTTTCGGTGGGATAGCAGTGGTGTTTTAATCACTAATCAATTTATTTCACATGAATGGCCGGTACCTTGCCTCACTGCTATTGATGAAAATGGCGGGTTTATCTGTCATTTTGTTGATAGTACCGGAGCAAAATTACAACGGATAAATTCAAACGGTGAATTCTTATGGGGCAAGGGTGTATCGATTTTTCAAAAATTGGGTTGGTTCCCGAACATGAAAAGCGATGGATTTGGCGGCGTAATTATAGCTGGTTCTTATCGTTCGGATGAAGATGATGGTTCGGGTACGCTTTATTCTGTAGGTGTACAACGTGTCGATCAAGATGGGCATATCTTGTGGGGGGATAAAGGTTTGATTGTGACGGACCTCGCTCATTATACAACTCACAAACCAGAAATTGCCATCGATAACTTTGGAAATACAGTTGTTATTTGGCAGGATTGTCGGTCGGGGTACTCTGATATTTATGCTCAGAAATTGAATTCAGCCGGTAAAATACAATGGCAAAATAATGGTACTCAAATTTGTTCAGTTGAGAGTGAAAAATATTTGCAAGAAGCAGTAATAGCAAATGATAAATCTACTGGTGAAACAATTATTATCTGGTGCGATTTTCGTGCTTGTGTAGAGCCAATTTTTTGGGTTGGAGTTACTATAAACGGACAATGTATCAATTCAGAGGGGAATTCAATTTGGTCGAGTGATAAACTTATTTCCTCATATCAGCCAATGAAATGGTGGCGCGTCATTTCTGATGGTAATGGTGGTGCGATTGTCTGCTGGGATGGAAAAAATATGGAACGAGGGATTTGGGCGCAACAAATCAGTCATAATGGCAATCTTGGTGAAGTATTAAAATCTACAATAATTCAAAATGTGAATCAAACTGAAGTTAAAAAAACAAAATTATTTCGGGGTTACCCTAATCCATTTAATTCTCAAGTAATATTAAAATATTACATACCGCAAAATATTAAAGTTAAGATTACAATTTATGATATTTATGGACGGGAGGTGAAGCAATTAGTTAATCAATGGCAACATCAAGGAGAATATTGTATTACATGGAATGGACAGGATACAAATCAAAATTGTTTAGCTAGCGGTGTCTATTTGGTTCAATTTAGAATAAATCGTTTTACAGACACCCAAAAAATTGTATTTGTTAAATAAACCTTTGGAGGTAAAAATGAAGAAATTAATTATTTTCATAATAGCAATTTTTATGCTAATAGAGTTCCCGAATACTGGTTTGGCCCAATCCGAATTTTTTACGCTACGACAGCCCAATGGTGTCGAATTTTTAGTACGAGAAACTGGCTATTGCTGTTATTTAAACTGGCTTGAAACGCCAGAAGGGTATGTAGTTGTACGCGAACCAGATAAATATTATTATTTTACACAGTTTGATGATACTAAAGGATTTAAAAAATCGACTCTAAAAGTTGGCATTGATTTACCCCAAAGAAATAATATTAAGAATCCTGAAAAAATGCCCGAGATATGGGATAAAATTCAAAATGAAGTTAAGCATTTTAATAATGCAGCCGAAGAAAATCGGAAAAGATTTTTGCAATTTCAAGGCAAAACCGATAATAATCCCTTAAGGAAAAATGAAACCCTCCGTAACTTACAAGCCGTAACCTCAACAACGCTTCACATTGGTGTACTGCTGGTTGAATTCAACGATTTACTTCATCATTCATCACCAACACCATACAGTAAATCAAATTTTGTAGACATGCTCTTTTCGAATGATAGTTATAATGGCTATAATAAACATCCCGAGAATGAACAAGTTTTTGGTAGCCTGAACGATTGGTATGAAGTGCAATCTCATAGTGAATTGTCGATAACAGGCAATATAATTAATTCAGGCTCGAATAGCTCTCCGAGATGGATAAAATTAGGAAATAGTTCTAATTATCCGGCTGTATATGGAGGAGTCGCTGCACCAACGAATTTAGTGGTTGATGCAATTAACGCCGCTATTGATTCCGGTTGGACCGTCAATCAATCTGGAGCGTTTGTAATAATGGTTATTGTTGCCGGTGGTAATAACGATTTATATCGTACTGGAGTTGGATATCCTCGAAGTTTTTTCAGTTCCAGCGCATTCGACCCAGGATTTAATTGGACAAATTGGTTAGGTGCACCTGTTTTTCACGAGCGAAGTGGAGATGCTAGTGGAGGTGGCATTGTTAATTTTACTCATATTGGTATTTGGTGTCATGAATTGGGACATGTTATTGGTTCTGGTTTGTTAGGTGGACTTCAATATCATCCTGAAGGAGAAGCTAGTGATTGGTCAGCAATGCGGACAGGTTATCGCACTGGCCCTAGCCGGAAGTATGAATGTCCAGCTAATTTTGATCCACCCGCAATTATTTCTTTTGGTTGGGCATCTCCAGTTGATATTACTAATCCAATGTTGGCTGAAACAATCGATTACATCAATAATAAATCGGCAACAAAAGATTTTTATCGATTTTCTGATCCAGATTCATCTAGCACTCGTATGTTTATTTTAGAAAATAGACAATATAGTGATTTCAATTTCTATTTGCCTGAATGGCATGCATCTGGTAATCATGGTGGTATAATTTTTTGGGAATGGGCTGGTTCAAGTAATAATTCTCGCACAATTCGTCCTGGTGATAATGATTTTGATGATATTGGGGCTCCATACTGGCAAGATGGTGACGGTGGAGATCCTTTCCCTGGTTTTTCAGATAACAGAACCATATCAATGATTACAACTCCGAACACCAATATTGACACTCGTCGTACTGGATTTGCAATAAGAAATATTTCAACCAGTAGTAATTCAATGACGGTAGATCTATATCCTAATTTTTGGACTGGTAATATAACTACAAATGAAACCTGGAATTATTTATATAATCCTTATATTGTCGGTGGAACAGTAACGGTCTTGAGTCCAGGTACACTTACGATTGAATCTAACACAGTAGTACAAATTGACAGTCCTCTTTTAATTTCAACTGGAAATTATGTACGAGAACCTAATGTCATCTTCAATCCCGACATCCGCCTCCTCAATGGTACCACCCTCAAAGGCCAATATCCCACGATTCAAGCCGCCATGGCCGATGCGACCAGCAGCGATCAAATCATTGTCTATTCAAATATTACGGTAACCGGCACGC
>DYLM01000022.1:24385-26947 GCA_020722095.1 Chloroherpeton thalassium | reverse complement strand
AGGTTTTAAAAAATAATTATTTAATATTTTCCAAATAATCATCTTATGAGACAGCCTCCTATGGATTCCCGTTTGCACGGGAATGACAATTTTGCAATATTTTGGACTTAAGAGACAGCCTCGACTGCAAGGCTGATTTATTAGACAGCCTCTAATGTTTACTAATAAAAATAATAATAATAAAGGAAATTTTATTCTACTTCGGCTTGTATGTCCGATGCTCTTTTGCCACCAAAAGAAGCAATAATCTCATCATCGTAATAATCAGCAATTATTGCCACAGAATTTAAAGCAACTTTGAATTCATTTTCATCTAAGTTTTTACCTGCAATTGAATATGAGAAAGTTACTGTATCATCAAATAGCAATCCAAAACCACCAAAGTGAAGTTCAGAATTCTTACGTAATAAGTAATACATTAAATCGGGATTAACTTTTGTTTCATATACTACATTTGCAATAAATTCTACAGCACAATCATCTTCAGTAAATGGACGAACCACAATCATCACTTGGCTTGAGCCACGAGTAACTGTGTAAGTGTAATCATCAAATTTCACATATTCATAATTACTATTATCTAAAAAGTTTGCCACTTTTTTGGCTGAATTTATTAAAATATCATTGTTTGTATTCATTTTGGCACCTTCTTTTGTCAAATTTGAAATTTCGTTCATAACCGCTCCTATTCATTTTCACTTTTTGGCAATAAACCCATCTTTGCTTTTAATGCAAGTAATTCCATATCCGCCGAACTGCTTGACTCTAATTTCTTGAATTCGTCTTCCAAACTTGAGTTTTCGCCAGCTAATTGCTCAAAAGCTTGTGCTTCGGCTTCCAATTTCTCAATCTTTTGTTCGAATTTGTCAAATTTTGAGAATGCATCGCTACCCACACCACTCATAGATTGAGCTATTTGTTTTTGTGCTTTGGCGGCTTGACTACGAGCAATCAATGTGCTTTGGCGCATACGAGCTTCGTCCAATTTTGCTTTCAACTTATCCAATTGAATGCGTAAATTTTGCGTAGTTGCTACTGCTTGCTGATGCAATGGAATTAAATCAGCAGCATTCCTATCAAACAAGTTTTTTCTTTCTAATGCTTGTTTTGCTAAATCTTCCCTACCTGCTGTAAGTGCTTGCATTGCTTTGCCTTCCCACTCTTGGGAATCTTTCTTTGCTTTTTCAATTTTCTTTTGCAAACCAACTTCATTTGCAATTGCCTGAGCAACAGCCAATGTAGTTTTGTTAACGGATTCTTCCATCTCGATAACCATTTGCTTAATCATTTTTTCGGGGTCTTCGGCTTTGTCGAGCAAATCATTAATATTTGCTTTGAAAATATCGGTCATTCTTGCAAATATACCCATATAAATCTCCAATTAATTAAAATTTATTTAATTTTGTAATTAGTTAAACGAATTAATTTTAAAATTAGTAAAAAAATGGATAACAAACAATTTATTGACACTTTAATGAGTAAACTACCTCAAATGAAGAAGGTGTCTGCCGAAACAAAAGCCAAGGCTGAGGACTTTACTTTAACAATCAACGGAGCAGCAGGAATGGTGCGGGTTAAAATTCACGGCTCTCGTAAAATCACTTCAATTGAAGTTTCAGACGAGCTTTTAGAAATGAATGATAAACAAATGTTGCAAGATATTTTGGTATCAACCGTGAATGCAGCATATTTCGAAGCCCAAAAGAAAGCCGAAGAAAGAATGATTGAAGTTATTCCTAATAATTTTAAATTTGAAGATTTCCTTGATATTTAACCAAACTTTTTCCTATTAATTCTCTCTTTTAAGCATTTATTTATGGTTTATTCCTCCGAAAATATCGAACGGCTCGTTAAAGTCCTTTCTTCTTTGCCTTCAATTGGTAGAAAATCTGCTCAAAGGCTTACTTATCATTTGATTAAATCAGACCCATCATTCATTGATAATTTTGTTGATGCTCTTATGGGACTAAAAAACAATGTCCATTTATGTAAAATATGTTTTAACTATACCGAAGATGAAATTTGCCCAATTTGTGCTTCTGAAAAAAGAAAGCAAAATATAATATGTGTTGTGGAACAGCCTGCCGATGTGCTTGCAATCGAAAAAACAAATGAATTTAATGGCACTTATCATATCCTGCATGGCGTTATGAACCCATTAGATGGAATTTCGGCTAATGATATTAAAATTCGGGAACTAATCCAAAGAATTTCAAATATTGAAGAAGTAATTTTAGCATTAAATCCAAGCATCGAAGGCGAAGCAACTTCTCAATATATTGCAAAATTACTCCGCCCATTTGAGATAAAAATAACCCGTATCGCCAGTGGCGTACCTATTGGCTCATCACTTGAATTTACAGATGAACTTACCTTGTCAAAAGCAATTCACAGCAGAATACCCTTTTAAACTATGATTTACCTGATTAGTATGATGACTATGATTTTTAAGAGGATATTGGTTAATAAGAAAATGTAATCAGGGTAATCATATCAATCTTTCTAATCATTGTGCATACTTTAACTATGATTTACCTGATTAGTATGATGACTATGATTTTT
>DYLM01000022.1:0-24285 GCA_020722095.1 Chloroherpeton thalassium | reverse complement strand
TTGGTTAATAAGAAAATGTAATCAGGGTAATCATATCAATCTTTCTAATCATAGTTAAAATCAATTTTATCCTATTCTTCTAAACTTTGCCATAAAAAAACCATCGCTACTTGTTTTACCAAAATCTATGGATAGTGCATTTTCACTGATTTGATTCACATACTCACTAATATTATGTTGAGTGACAAAATCAGTGATTTCAACAGCTACAAAATCTTTGTTTTTACTCAAAAATTCATTTGCGATATTAATATTTTCATCGCTTAAAAAACTACAAGTAGAATAAACTAAAATCCCACCAATACTGGTATATTTAGCATAATTTTCTAAAATTCTTAACTGATTTTCTGCTAATTTATTCAGCGATCTCTGATTTATTCTGAACTTTTTAAGTGGGTCGCGGCGAATAGTTCCCGAACCCGAACAAGGTGCATCTACAAGTACCTTGTCGAATCCATATTCTTTAAGAGCAGAATGTGGAGATTTGGATATTGATAAATTTACTTCTATTGACTTCAATCCTGACCGAACGGCTCGTTTTGGAATTTCCTTCAAACGATTATACTCAATATCGTTGGCAACAACTTTACCTGAATCTTGTTGCAATTCTGCTATATGCAAACTTTTCCCACCTGCACCCGCACAAGCATCAAATATCAATTCATTCGGCTGTGGTTCGAGGAACAAACCAATCAATTGGCTTCCTTCATCTTGCACTTCAAATAAGCCTTGACGATATAAATTCAATTCACTAAATTGCACTCTTTGCTCTAATAGCAACGAATTTGGTATTACTTTGGATTGTCTCGGAAAAATATCATTTTCCTGCATTGCAATTTTTAATGCATCAACATTTGTTTTTTGTGTATTAACTCGAATAGATATTGGTGCTTGGTGTCTTGAATTATCTAAGAAATCTAATAATTCTTGTTTGTCCTTTTTTTGTTGTATTACTTTTTTTAATAATAATTTTGGAAAACTAAATAAAATCTCTAATTTATCTAATTTATTTTCTATCAATTCTTGGTAAGAACTTGTCTTGATTTCGCTGTTTAACTTTGTGTATAATTCGATAATTTCTTCGCTTAATAATTCATATTCCAAGTTGTAATTATTTTTTAAGAAATCATCTAATAAGAATTCTTTATCAACTTTCTTTAATATTTCAAAAGGTTTGTAATCGTAAAAATCATTTTCGAACACAAAAGCAAGAAGCACGGCAGTAATTACAGATAGCAATAATGGAAATTCTTTAGAATTAACATTATCTACTTTGGAATTTCTAACCAAATAATCAATAAGTAATTTATTCCTAAAATAGAAATACAAAGTATTTGCTATAAATTTCCTTTCCTTGCTACCATAGTTTTTTCTTTTTCGGAAAATATCAGATAAAAGTGCATCGGTAGGAGTTGTGCGGTTATATACAATTTTGATAATTTCGGCAGTATGCTCGAATAATGTGTTAACTTTCATTTATGCTCTTTGGGTCAATTATTTTCTAAATATTCAAGTATTTTATCAAAATTCCAATCTCCAACATAATGAATAGTTTGAATCCCCACTTGTTTAGCTGCTTCAATATTTTCTAATGAGTCATCAACAAATAATGTTTCTTCTGCCTTGAAATTACACAATTCTAATACTTTTTGATATGAAGATAAATTCGGCTTTTTATCTCCTATTTCGTTTGATAAATGTACATAATCTAACTTTGACAATAGAACTTGGCAATCTTGCGAAAACTCTAAATAATGCAATTCGTTAGTATTTGAAAAAAGTGCAGTCTTGTATTTATCTTCGACTTGCTTGAGAAAATTGATAGATGCGGGAATAAATTTTCCCAGCATAGCATTCCAAGCATTTATTATTTGCTCATTAGTTGCATTTGTTAAATACAATTTTTGACGGATATCTTGTAAAAATTCAGGTGTTGTTTGTTTGCCAATTTCGTATTCGCTTGCAATGTGCTTGAATTTCAGTGTTGAAATATCTTCAAAGATTTCAGGTTTTGTGGATAGCTCCTTAAAAGCTTGGTATGATTTTTCGTAAAAGACTTCAAAGACAACCCCTCCGCAATCCAATATTATATTTTTTATCATATTTTCTTTATATTTTTTAATTAAATATTACTTTAATTTTTATCCAAAAAAATCCAACTTTAACATTTAAATTAATCAAAGTAGTTAATTTTGTAATAATAAACGAATAAACAAGTAAAAAAGTAAAAATAATGATAAATTCTGATAAATACGAAGCTGTAATTGGCTTGGAAGTTCATAGCCAATTATTAACTGAATCAAAAGCATTTTGTGGTTGCTCCACTAAATTTGGAGATTTTCCAAATTCAAACACTTGCCCCGTATGTCTTGGGATGCCCGGAGCTTTGCCTGTTTTGAACGAGAAATTAGTTGAATTTGCAATTAAAATGGGATTGGCAACTAATTGCAGTATCCGTCAAATTTCCACTTTATCACGCAAAAATTATTTTTACGAAGACTTAACCAAAGGTTATCAGATTTCGCAATACGAAGATCCAATTTGTTATGATGGATATATTGAAATTGAAAAGGGCGATACCGAAATTAAGAAAATCGGACTTACTCGCATTCATATTGAGGAAGATACGGGCAAATCCATTCACGATTTGGATATCGATACATTATTGGACTTCAACCGTAGTGGTGTGCCACTAATAGAAATTGTAAGCGAGCCTGATATTCGAGATGCCGATGAAGCCTACAAGTATTTGGAGCAAATCCGCCAAATTGTAATTTATCTTGGTATTTCTTCTGGAAATATGGAAGAAGGTGCTTTAAGGTGCGATGCAAATGTTTCCGTCCGATTAAAAGGTGCCGAGAAATTTGGCACAAAAACAGAAGTAAAAAATCTTAATAGTTTCAGGAACGTTCAGAAAGCCATCGAATATGAAATAAACAGACAAATTGAGGTGCTGGAAAATGGTGGGAAAATTACTCAAGAAACACGATTATGGGATGCCTCTAACCACATTACAAGAGTGATGAGAACCAAAGAAATGGCTCACGATTACCGATATTTTCCCGAACCTGATTTGCTACAAGTTTATGTTGCTGATGAATGGAAAAACGAAATTCAAAATTCACTTCCAGAATTGCCAATGCAAAAGAAGAAAAGATTTATGCAAGAATATCATTTAAGTAATTATGATGCAACAATTTTGATTAATGATATAAATCTTTCGATATTTTTTGAAAAAACTGCTGCACTACTAAAAGAAAAAACCGAGAAATATTATAAGGTTTTAACAAACTGGATAAATACTGAAATGCTTCGCTTGGTTGCCGAACAAAACAAAAAGATTGACGAACTGGGTATTACTTCGGAAAACTTGGCGGAATTGGTAGATTTATTCGCAAGCGAGACCATATCAAGCAGAATTGCCAAAGACGTGTTTGCCGAGATGATTGCAACAGGGAAATCACCAAGTCAAATAATTAAAGAAAAGAATTTAGTTCAAGTTTCGGACGAATCATTAATCGAAAATTTGGTGAAAGATATTGTTGCCAACAATCCCGAAAGTGTAGAAAAATACAAAAGTGGTAGGAATAATTTATATGGATTTTTTGTTGGACAAGTGATGAAACAAACCCAAGGCAAAGCAAATCCAAAAATTATCAATAAATATTTGGATATATATTTAAATCAATAGATTTAGTAAGTTTTCTTTCAATTTGATTGTATTTCAAAAAAATAATCAAAAATTACTTATAATCATAGTTCATAGTGCATAATTCGGACATCGGCAGGTGGTGGAGCGTGGATATGAAGCCCACAGCAAGCGAGAGCTAGAAAGTATGAATGGGTTCCTTTAATATTTTATTTCTTACAATAGAAAAGTAATAACAACGTTTTTTCAAAAATACTTTGGAGTTTAATATGTTAAATGAATATATAAGTGAGGCAATTAAAACTGCCAAATATGAACTACTAAAAGACGGAACAATTTATGCAGAGATTCCCTTTCTTCAAGGTGTTTATTCTAATGCTAATACTTTCGAAGAGTGCCGTACAATCTTAATTGAAGTTTTAGAAGAATGGATATTTGTTAGATTGAGAAAAAATTTAGATATTCCAATTATTTCAAATTATAACTTAAACTCACTTGAATTAACTGATGCCACCTATTAAACCAATCAAGCGAAGAGAACTCATAAAATACCTTAAAATGCTTGGCTTTGAAGGTCCATATAGTGGTGGGAGACATCAATTTATGCAAAAAAATGATTTAACGCTAACAATACCAAACCCTCATAATGATGATATAAGTAAGGAATTTCTACTAAAGATTCTTAAGCAAGCTAACATCAAGTTAGAAACTTGGTTAAGTATTAAATAATGTCAGTTAATCATCTTCTGATAATAATTCGGACATCGGCAGGTTTTTTATTGTTAAATAATATACTGTTAATCCCCATCGAAAGCGGGGATTTTTTTTTATATTTAATTGTTTGAATAAATAATTTTTTCAGATATAAAACGAGATGAAAAGCTCAACGAACGAGATGAAAAGCTCAAAGTAAGGGAGTCTAAACTAAACTGTGTTCAAAGAGTAATAATAAATAAGGAGAGAAAAATGACAGCAGAAGAATATACAAAATTTGTTATTTCTATGAATTTTTAATGATTTATCCCATTAAAAAATCCAATATTTATAAATTATTAGCGTTTATATATTACCAAAAGGAAAGTTAAAATGATTGCTAACAACACATTAAATTCACCTGAATCGATCCAAGAAATGATTTATAGTAAGTTCAAGTTGCTTTCAAACGAAAAAATGCAGGAAGTTTACGATTTTATTTCCTATTTGAATAATCAAGAAGAATGGGAAGCAACAAAAGAATTAGATAATTCGGAAATACTTGAGCAAATTCGCCAAGGTTTAGATGAGTTGAAGCGTGGTGAATTTGTTAAATTTAACGAAATTCGTAAAAATGTTTGAAATCGTACTTTCTAAGCAATCAGAAAAATTTTATCTTTCTGCTACAGACAAATTAGTATCAAAAATTAATCTTGCTTTCGACGAATTGTCAATTAATCCTTTTTATGGAAATAATATTAAGAAACTAAAAGGAAAATTAGATGGGCTTTACAGATATAGAATTACTGATTATAGAATAGTTTATTCAATTTCTGACGAAATTAAAATAATTTCAATTATTTGGATTGGCAAGAGAAAAGACGCATATTAGTCAACCATAAATTAATTTACAATGAATTTGGTATAACAGGAAAATCGTATACCACCGAATTCCGTGAATATAATTCGGACATCGGCAGGTGGTGGAGCGTAGATAAAGTTGTGCCTTGATAGAATTATTTATTTTAATCCGGCATCCTTTAAAATACCTTCAAGGGTACCTTGAGGAATATCTCGGCTATGGATTGGTACAACAATAATTCTCCTTCCCGGTTTCTTAAATATAGCATGAGAACCAGACTGTCTTGCGAAAATATATCCATTTGATTCAAGTAAATTTACAAGCTCTCTTGGTTTCATTCTGCAAACTCTAATGTTTGCAATGCAATTTCTTCTTCCATAACAGCTTCAAGGTACAACTGAACAGCATCTTTTAAATTTTCAAGTGCTTCAGCTACTGTTTTTCCATGAGTATGACAACCTGGTAATTCGGGAGCCCACGTGTGAAACTCATCGCCATCTTTTTCAATTTTGAATGTAATCATAAAAATTATTTTTTAATTATTAAAACGAAATTTTTATGTATTAATTGTTTGTTAATAAATTACATTTTTTTAAATTAACATTTTGCACATAATAAAAGCTCGTCCCTCATCAGCAGCTGACGTGATGTTAAAGACAAAGCCAGCTGTTTACTCATAGAAAAATGAAGACAATGGCAGAGCTAACTCAGCCAATAATGGAAGTTTTTTTTAAATGCAAAAATTTTTTTAATATTTTCAAAAATATGTAATGAATTAAAAAATTTTACTACAATAAATACTTAATTGCTACAAAACCTAATACTAATAAAATCAAGAAGGCAATAGAAAGTTTGTCAAAGTATTTATCAATATATTCTTTGGCTTTGGGACCAACAAAATATAATACTCCGGCAACTAAGAAAAATCGGGCACTTCTACCAATTGCAGATATTAATACAAATGGAACAAAATCCATTTGAGTTGCCCCCGCAGCGATTGTGGAAATTTTATATGGAATTGGAGTGAAAGCAGCACCAGCCAAGAACCACAATCCAATTTCACCATTGTAAGTATCCACAACTTTTTGCCAAACATCCTGAGCGTTGTAAAAATCTACTATGGGGTAACCAACTGTTTCCATAAGTCCATAGCCAATTCCATAACCCGCAACTCCACCAAGAATAGAACCTACAGAGCACCACAAGGCTGCCTTAAAACTGATTTTAGGTCGAGCAATTGCAATTGCAATTAATAATACATCGGGGGGAATAGGAAAAAAAGATGATTCGGCAAACGAAAGCAGGAAAATTGAAATTAAGGCTGAGGGCTTTTCGGCGAAACTTTCCATCCAAACTTTAGATGAATGGAGTATTGATTTTAATCCCATAAGAAAATTGGCTAATTAGATTTTCAGTAAAACACAAAATTAAGCATAATAGTTTATTTAAAATTCATATTTTTGTATTTTACTTCTGGGGGAAACGATGAGAAAAGCAATTTTCATTTTTTTAGTTTGGACTTTAATAAGTTTTAATAACTATTCAATTTCGGAATATCTACAATCCGATACTCCAAATAAAACCCAATCAGATGTTAATAATAATACAAATGATTTTAAACATCAACACATAAAAAGAAGTTTGGATTCCCTTACAGGTAGCCTTGCACAGCAGTTAAGATACACTAATTATGGCATAGCAGTATATTCATTGAATAGCAATGAATTTGTTTATAAGAAAAATGCAGATTTATTTTTAAAACCCGCTTCGGTTACCAAGTTAATTACTACTTTTGCAGTTTTCTCGCAAGTTGGAGATACATTCCAAATTCCAACAGCAATTTATTCAACAGATGAAAATATCAAGGACAATGTAATTAATGGTGATTTGATAATCAAAGGTTATGGCGATTGTTTTATTAAATTAAGCGATTTAGATGAACTTGTTAGACAAATTAAATCACTTGGAATTAAAAAAATAACAGGTAATGTGATTGCAGATGGAACTTTTTTCGACAATAAAAATAATCGATTTCATTATAGTGGCGATGATGACGAAGTAGAGCCAACTGCTTTGATTACTGCATTATCTTTGGAAAATAATCGGCTTAAAGTTATTGTTAATTCCAATGTTTCGGGCAATAAACCCAAGATTCAAATAGTTCCCAGCAGTCCAAATATCAAAGTAAATTCAAATTTAGTTATTGGCAATCCGCCAAAAAAAACAAAGAAGAAACAAAAATCAATCAGACCAAAAATTTATTCAACTCTCGACAAAGACGGTAATCAAATAGTAAATTTATCAGGAAATATTGCTCGTAAGAATACATTATATTTTGAAGAATTTAATAAAAATCCTGTTTTATCTTTTGCTGGTAATTTTTACGAAAGGTTAGAAGATAACGGCATTGAAGTTGGTGGCAAACCAACAGCACTCCATAACAAACACGATAAAATTGCAATTGGTCAAATGCCGATAGCAACAATTCAACGAAAAATCACTGATTTAGTGAATCAAATGAATAAAAATAGCGATAATTATATTGCTGAAAATTTGTTTAAGTTTTATGCTGCTTACTCCCATAAAGACACATTACTATCCAATTCTGCTCGTAAGTTTATGGATAGTTTGCTGAAACATCACAAAATATACAATGAGCAATTCAAAATTAATGATGGCTCTGGACTTTCACGCAGAAACAGAGTCTCGGCGGAATTATTGGTGAATATTCTAAAAGTAATCAGTAAAGAAAAATATTTTGATAGTTTTTTTTCAAGTTTAGCAATTGCGGGAGTTGACGGCACACTTGCCAAAAGAATGAAAGGCACTACTGCAGAAATGAATGTTTTCGGAAAAACAGGTACTCACCGTGACGTCAGTGCATTAGCTGGAATTGCAAAAAATATTGATGGTGAGATATTTTTATTTGCTTGCTTTTCGAATGGTGGAGATATTGGAACATATAAAATGATGGAAAATTCTATTTGCACAGCAATCACTAAAATTGACAAATAAGGAGTAGTTTTTTTAATTTGATTGATGCTTCTTGCGATTATTTAAGAGCAACTTTAATTTAAGAAAAAAATTAATTTATAAAGCTCTTAGATCCAAAGTATCTTTCTTTATATTCATCTTTAAGTTGGGTTAAATCTACAAAAATCAGCCCATCAATAGCATTATTAAAGTTTACATCAATCGTAAATCCAAGGAATTTTACTCCTCCGTAATTTGACATTTCGGTATATCTACGGTACAAAACAGGAATTGAAAATCCTAAGTTTTTTAGAGACCTTTTGAGATTTTTTAAATCATCATTATAATTATCTGCATTTAAGATTTGATTAATTTCATCTTGAATATTTTTGTGTATTTGGAAATGATTGAATGGAACAATTAAATCCTGCGGACCAGAGTACCATTTTTGATAATAAGCCACAATCAAACCTTTGGCAAGTTCGGAGTAAGTATCGCTTATGCTAACTGCACCCCAAAGGTATCGTATGTGAGGATTGAGAGCAAGGTATGCTCCAATACCTTGCCAAATAAAATCCAAGGCATTACTTCGCCAGTATCGAGGTTGAATAAAACTTCGTCCCATTTCGAGCGAATGTTCTAAAAATTCATCAAATTTATCTTCCAGATTGAATTGAGAAGAATTGTAAAAGCCAAGTTTTCCGTATTTTTTAACAATTTCGGCAGCTTCACCAATGCGATAAGAACTAACAATTTCCATTCCGTCTGGATCCCAAAGAACGATATGTTTATAATAAATATCGTAAATGTCCGAGTCTGAACTTCTGCCAGTGCCTTCTCCTACTTTACGAAAGGTCAATTCTCTGAGCCTTGCAATCTCTTTTAATATATTTTTACCGTTATTGTAATCCACCAAATAAATTTGCTTTTTATCATTTGTTACTCCAAGTAATTGATTATTCTCCAAATCGTGTTTTATTAATCGTGGGTCGACGGGATGAATTATTGCTGTTTCAGTTTTATAAATTCCTTTTTTTCGTTTGCCAATACGATAACAATGTTGTTTAAGCAACTTGGCTTGGGAGTTTAAGTTCAAAGGAGTATTTTTGAAATTTGATGGTGGAATCAAGTCGCCAACAATAATCTGAAACCGTGCATTTTTTGCACGGAAAAGTTCTTGGGGCAGCATAAAAGTACCAATTTTATCATTCATCAAAGCAAGTATATAAAACGCCATCGAGTTGCGAGCTTTTACATAAACAGGTAAAACGGGAGCATTATATTTAGTAGCAAATTTAATTGCACCGTTAAGCCATTTGCCATCTTTTATTCCATTCAAGCCCAATCGAGAAACTTTAGCTGCTGGGAAGAAAATTATCGCCTCTTCGTTCATCAATGATTTGCCCATATTAATCAAAACTTCGCGGTTGCGATTTGGTGAATAAAGGTCTACGGGAATAAAGAATTCTTGCAAATTCTTTACTTGCATCAAAATATCATTTGCAACTATCCGCACATCTTTGCGAACATCATAGAATGTTTTAATCAGACCCAATCCATCTAAACCCCCAAGTGGATGGTTCGACACAACCACAAGCGAACCCTCCGATGGGATCTTGGCTAAATCATTTGCTGTTATCTCGAAAGTAACATTTAATTCATTAAACAACGAATCAATAAAATTAATCCCTTGATTGAGCTTATTTTCTGCTATAAATTTGTTTATCTTCTTTACAACAAGGAACTTTTCCAAAAAGTTTATTGTAATTTTTTGAACAAATTTAGGATATTTTTCAAACAAAGCTGGAGCTTTGTCTTTTAGAATATTTTCAATATTGATCTGTTCCAATTATGAACCTATTTATATAATTTTTGAAACATACATTTTATAAAATTAACAAATAAATGTTAAAAATCAATTAATTTAGTTTGTTTCTTAACAATTTATTCATTAAATATTAATTTTAACCATATCGATTATTATTTTCCAAAATTTCAATTTTCAAATCTTGCTGTGAAATCCGAAACAAAATCCAAATATCCTAATTCATTTGCAATGTTGATAACTTTTGTGCGATATTGCATAGCCATTTCTATATCAACTTTCTTAAGAATTATTGCAATATTTGATAAAGTTAATAGTTGAAAATTATCATTAGTTTTTAATGATAAAGTTGTAGCGTCTTTTAAAGTCTGCATTGCTAAGTCATATTTATTTTCATTGCTTTGGATAATTGCCAGAGTGTTTAAGTAAATTATGTCAATTTCTGTTGGATTGGTATTATTTACTTGGTATGATAGACTTTGAATTATATCCTTTGCGTCCTGTAATGCATCTTGGTCGGTCAATAATTTAGCAAGTAAAATTAATGATTTAGTCTTTTCTACTTCCGAAGTAGTAATTTCGCTAAATTGTTTGATATAATCCGAAAGATTTGGGTTGCTTTTTGCTAAAAGGATTTCCAAAATTTCATCAAAGTTATTTGGCTTTGCAACTGGAACAATTTCTTCAGGATTTATCGCAATAGTTCTTTGTATTTCAGCGGATAAATCAGCATTGAAACCAGAGCCATTGCTTTCCATATTTGCATTTGTTGTAGAGTTTTGGACATCACTTGATTCTACAAAACTTGTATTAATTTCACCTTGCTTGTTCAACTCCAAGAAATTGGAAATTGATTCAATATAATTATAATCATTATTGTCTTTTGCCACTGCAAATTGTTCTTGTAGCAGTTCTTTTATCGATTCGGCATCTTCTGCATTATTGCTATGAGCAATAATATATGGCAATAATTCACGCTTTAGTTCGGGGTCATCGCTCTTGTCGTAATTGCTTTTTAAAATACTTTTTATTTGAGTATGAATTGCAGTTTTTTCTTCGTATTCTAATAAATCTTCAAAATAAGTTTGATAAATTGCTTGATTAAACATAAAGCAAGTAGAAACTTCGCCATATCTTTTTTTAGCACCCATACTAATGATAATTCCCGTTTTTTCACTTATATTTTTAAGTTTTCGAACAGTTGTCAGCACATCATAAGAAAGTAAACGCGAAACTACAGTAACTGAAAATTCTTTTCCTTCTGCTGCACAAATAGACAAAATGTTCTTTTCTTCACTATCTAATTTTTCTATATATGAAATAAATAAAGAATTTAGTGAAGTTGGCACCAAGTGTTCTATATTTGAAGTAGTTAATTGCTGAATTGAAATTTTTTGCTCTTTCAGATAATTCACATACTCAAATACAGCGAGCGGAACTCCATAAGTCTTTTGCAAAAACCAGTTTATAGCATTTTCGGGGGCTGATTGCAATTGAAAACTCTCCGAAATTAACTGATTTATCTGATTTGCATCAAATGGCTTCAAATTAAAAATATTATCACCCTTATTAAACTCTTGGAATTTAGATAAGAAATTTTTTAAAGCAATATTATATCTATTTGTAATAATAGGATTATATGTTGCAACAATTAGAATTGGAATAGTTGAAATTTTCTTGGAGAAATAACTTAACAACTCAATTGATTGAACATCTGCATATTGCAAATCATCAATGTAAATTACAAGTAGATTTTTTTGTGAATAGGTTGCAAACACATCCCAAAATGATTCAAAATTCTCATTTTTGTCAAATTTCTTTTCTCGGAAATGTTCCTTCAAATCTCTTCTTAATTCTTTTACTAAATAAAACAAATCCCCCGCAAGCGGAAGGCTTGAAAGAACTGTTAAGCCTACATTGAATGCTAATCTTTGATTTTGCGGAACTTTTTTGTTCGAATTCAATTCATTTAAAATTTGATTAAATAAATAATATGGCTGTAAATTACTTAATAAAATATTATTTGTAGGAGGAGATAATTTAACTGTAACCGATAATATCCGCTTATCGTTAGAAATCTTTTCTAATTCATATAAATTTCTTGACTTGCCAAAACCTTTATCACCAGAAATAAATAATAAATCTCCTTGTTTTGCGTTCAAAAGTTCAAGAGACTTACTAAATCTATTAATTAAATTTGCATTACTAAAAAACTTGGTCATATTTGTAACTTTTTTATAGATTTTGAGTCTAATTAAGAATGTAAATTAAATAATTGTTGGCAAAAAGTGTAATTTTATGAATAAATTTTTACTTTTTTTATTAATTTTAATAATTGCGACTATCAAATTGATTAGTCAGAATGCTTTGGATAGCAAAGGCACTGACTTTTGGCTTGCATTTCCTCCAAACTATCATAATATTGTATCTGAT
Organism: Chloroherpeton thalassium; assembly: GCA_020722095.1. Taxonomy (GTDB): domain Bacteria; phylum Bacteroidota; class Ignavibacteria; order Kapaibacteriales; family UBA2268; genus GWF2-33-9. Next base: position 11,850 of record DYLM01000022.1, on the reverse strand, counting down.
CAGATAGACGGATACACAGATTCTTTGTATATTTTTTTGGTAGCATCCGAGGCAACATCGGGCACCATTGAATATAAAAATATATCTGGAGCAATTTCCACTCATAATTTTACCATCACAAATCCTAAAGAAATCTACCGATTTTCTGTGCCATATTTAAATTATGAATTGCGTGGATACAATAAATCAGGCGAAATTTTAGATGAAACTTCTTATCAACATCAATGCGAAAGGATTGCCAAGCAGACTTTCCATATTGTTTGCGACAAAGAAATTAATGTTTATGCCCATCAACAGGCGATTACTACAAGTGAAAGTATGACTTGTTTGCCCACAGACGCATTAGGCACAAATTATCTTGCTCTTTCTTATAATACGAATGGTTTCTATCAATTTAACGATATTGGAGGTCAAAGCACTCCTTCGCAAATAGTTATTATTGCCACCGAAGACACTACAAAAATTGAAATCACTCCTTCGGCTCCTACATATATTAACGGCAACAAAAAACAAAATATCACTTTGAACAAAGGAGAAGCATATTTAGTACAAGCAGATGTTAGTTCGGCAAACGAAAATGGCGATTTAACTGGGAGTATGGTAAAAAGTGATAAGCCAATCGTTCTGATTTCTGGTCATCAACGCACAAGAATACCTTTGGAAAGCGAGGCAACCTCGCGAGATATGTTATTGGAAATGTTGCCACCTGTAAATGCTTGGGGAAGAAATGCGATAGTTACTCCATTTGCTGATAATAATACAATAAACAATCCTGCCGAAGACTTATTTAGAGTGCTTTCGGGCGCTGATGATGTTCAGATTTCAATTGATGGAGAATACATAACAACTCTCCAAACGGGCGATTTCTTTGAATTTGATCTAACACAAGCATATTTTATAGAAGCCTCTGGTCCAATCCTCGTTGCACAGTACAAGAAAAGTTCTCAATTACCTTCGTCCGTTGAAAAAACACAAAGTGACCCTTTAATAATGATTACACCACCGATTGAACAATATGGCAATTTTTATCGCGTTGCAAATATACAATCCTACGAGAGATCTACTTCGGGCAAGCAATTTCCGGTTTATGATTACCATTATATTAATGTAATTGTAATGGATAAGGATATGGCAAACCTCGAGATTGATGGCAATAAGTTACCTGCAAATTATTTTAAAAAAGTTCCTAATTCACTATATTCTTATGCAATTCTGTCTGTTCAGCCCGGCACTCACGAATTAATTTGTCCATCGGGCTTTGGCTTATCAGTCTATGGTTATGGCTTTGCAAACTCCTATGGATATTATGGCGGAATGAATTTAGTTAAATACGATTTTACACCTCCAAAGGTTGTTAGTAATTTGGATTGTTATCAGGTGGAAGGAATTGCTTCGGATTCAACAGTATCGGATTCCAAGTTATACTCACTTGATTTTGCTGATTCACTAAAAAAGAATGTAACAATTCAATCATCAAATGCTTTCCCAACTCCAGTTGCCCAATTTACTGCACAATTAATCAATAAGTATCTTGATGGTGAGTTCTCGGTAAATGCAAAAGATTCATCTGGTTTATATACAGTAAAATTAGTTGAAATTCCGGGATTTACTGTCAACATTCTTGACCAAAAGGAATCTGATTTACCGGTTCAATTCATTGATTCAATACCTGTGGGACGCGAACTATGTTATACTTTTACTTTAGAGAATTATGGGAAATTTGATAGGACTTTGCCTGTAATTTACTTGAAATATCCCGATAGAAACGATACACTTTTTGCTTATTTGCCAATGACAATATCGAGCAAAAATCAAACTGATATTCAAATTTGTGTAATGTATCCCGATACTGGCGCTACTACTTTTGATTTAGTGCTTGCTGATTCTTGTTCCGAAAGAGTAGTTGTGAATTTTGCAATTTCTGCTTTTATTGATAAATTTCCTCCAAAATTCAACTCTGTAGTTGATGATTGTAATTCTGTATTAACATTTCAAATTTCGGAATTATTGAAAACAGATTCAGGAATTGAATCTATTGCATTTACTAATGAAGTTAATGGCAAGGCGAGTATTTTCAACAAAACTAAATCAATAATTGATGGTAAGTTTGAAGTATTCAATCCACGTTTAGATGCATCGTTTGATTTGACTGCTACTGATTCCTCAGGCAATAAAACTACTTATACTTTCGAAATACCAGGATTTACTCTTCGTTATCAAATAAATTCAATTATTGATAATAAAGTTGATTTCCAAAACAAAATGATTGGATATATTTATCCTGATACAATCCAACTCGAAAATTATGGGAAATTTGATATTACCTTAACTACACCTAAAATGTTCGAGAACACAATATTTTCAGTTCCCCAGTCGCAATTCCCATTCACTATTCCAGCAGGTGAAACGAAAGATTTAATTGTAACTTACAAACCTGTTTCGGAAAAGAACACAATAGATAGCGATACTTTATATTTAGAATTTAATTGCATTGTAGATAAATTTATTTTTGAAGGAATAGCCGACCCATTTGATATTAAAGCTGATTCCAAATGTCAAGTGCCACTACAATTCCAAGCAGATTCTATTCCATTACTGATTGAATCATCTGTGAAATCAACAATTGTACAAAGCAAAATTGAATTAATAGTTCAAGCAACTCGCCAGACCCAAGCAAATTATGTCCTATCAGATATAATTGGAAATACTATAGATTATGGAACATTTGAAATTGCAAATGGCATTACTGCGAAAGATTTTGTAATAGAGGATTATCCATCAGGAATTCTATTTTTAAGAATTGAAATTAATAATCAAGGATATTTCTACAAATTGATTAAAATGTAAATTGTAAAAATTAAAATATTAAATCTAAAATTAAATTAATAAATTGAAATTTGATTATTTTTAATAAGAATATACGATTTATTCAAACTTTTTTGTTAAGTTCGAATTCCATAAATTAAGGATTTATAATGGAAACATCAATTGTACTACTTGTATTGGTTGCTTTTCTTGTTTTCTCTGCAATCAAAATTGCTGCAGAATACGAAAGAGCTGTTGTTTTTCGTCTGGGAAGATTAATCCAAGTGAAAGGACCTGGCTTATTCTTTCTTATTCCATTCATTGACAAAATGGTGAAAGTGAGTTTGAGAACTATCACACTCGACATTCCACCGCAGGACGTTATCACTAAAGACAATATTTCTATCAAAGTAAATGCAGTGCTTTATTTTAAGGTTGTATTCCCCGAAAAAGCAATTGTAGATGTAGAAAATTATCTTTATGCCACTAATCAAATTGGTCAAACTACACTTCGTAGCATTCTGGGACAAAGCGATTTAGATGAAATACTTTCCGAAAGAGAGCATATTAATCATCGTTTGCAGCAAATCATTGACGAAAGCACCGAACCCTGGGGTGTTAAAGTTACTTCAGTAGAATTAAAGCAAATCGACTTGCCTCCCGAAATGCAAAGAGCAATGGCTCGCCAAGCCGAAGCAGAACGCGAAAGACGTTCAAAAGTTATCAATGCTGACGGTGAATTCCAAGCCGCCACAAAATTAACTGAAGCTGCCCAACAGATCGAATCGCATCCCGTTGCCTTGCAATTAAGATTCTTGCAAACTTTGTCGGACATTGCAACTGAAAAAAATTCAACCATTGTTTTCCCCGTTCCAATCGACATTCTTCAAGCATTTATGCCAAAAGATAAAGAAAAGTCTAACTAATCATTATTTCCGAGCAAATCCCACCCACCCATTTTTATTGAATATTTCTATCAAATTTGGGTGCTGGGATAACTCCTTGTATTTATTATATTTAGCGATTATATACACTTTTTTATCAATATCTCCATTCAATAAGTATTCCCTCCATTCTTCCGTGCTCATATTCTTTGAAGCTCGCGATTCATCAAAATCAATTTCAGCATAAAAATAATGAGCATAAGTTTTAAATGCATAAGGATAAATATAACAATCTTCATTTTGCAAGGATTTGTAAAATGCAATAGGCGTTAATTGTGTGTATTGTTCAATTTTTGGGACAAGAAATGGCAATAAAGTAACCATAAAAATTGTAGTAAAACCATAAAGTATCACTATACCATTCAAGTATTTTTTGCGTATTATTAATATCAAGGCAATGATTATTCCAATTAAAAGCAGCACACCTGGTATCCATTCATTACCTTCCCAAAAATAATTGCCCGATAGAATTTTATAAGTGAATTTATCTTTGATTTTGGGCAAAATCATTTTTACATTCATCATTACATAAGGTAATAGCGATGTTATTATTGCTATTGGCAAGCCAATTATTGCAATTAACCAATTTGTGCTTTGCTTCCAATTCAATCTGTTATAAAGCAAATTGTAAAGTCCTTTTGCTGCAAAAAATGCAATAGGAAAGTAAGCAAGCGATGAATAATGGACAATTTTGGTCTTAACAATTGAAAATAATATCAACACTACAAAAAACAAAATACCCATCCAAACGGAAAAATTTGTAATGTTCGCATTTGTATTTGTATTGCGTATGCCCCGAAGTGCAAAAATTGACGATGGAAATACACCAAACAGCAAAACAAGAAAATGATAATAAAATGGTCCTCCGTGCCCCGCATCTCCAGTTGAAAATAGCCTAATTTGATATTCTACAAATTGATAAATTATGCTAATATCTCCCAGTTGCACTGCTAATGCAATATACCATAAAATAATCGGAATAAAAGAGATTAATCCAAAAAGCAAATATGCCAAAATTGGAAATTTCATCTTTTTATAATTCATTACATTGAAGATAAGGAGAGTAAGTACAACTAAAAGGAAGCCGACTGGACCTTTGGTCAATACAGCAAGTCCATCAAATATTCCTGCAATAATAATGAATTTATAGTTTATATTAAATGTGTCCTTATCAAAAGTAATTGATTTAAATAAATACCACACACTTACAAACATCAGTAAGTTAAATAATGGGTCTATCAATCCTGACTTGAAATAAAATAATGGCAAAATTGAACTTGTGTAAGCCAATACAAGCAAAAATCCAAAGCGTTCATCAATCAATTTTCTTCCTAAATTAAATAAAACGAGCATTGAAATTATACCAATAATTGAATTTGGAAACCGAGCAGCAAATTCTGTTATTCCAAATGCTTTCATCGATAATACTTGCAACCAAATAAACAAAGGTGGCTTTTCGTGAAATGGCTCATAATCAATTCTTACTGTTAGATAATCACCTGTCTCAATCATTTCGCGCGATGCTTCGGCAAAATTTATCTCGTCCCAATCAAATAAATGTGAATCTCCAATAAATGGAATATATAAAATTCCCGAAAAAGCTATGATGAAGATGATATTCATCAATGAATTATTTGAAGAAAATTCTTTCATAAACTAACTAAATTTTAAAAATACAAATTAACTTATTTCCCAAAATTGTATGCAATGAAACATTACATTTTTTGGAAATCGATTCGACAAAATTGTCAGATTATCAACTGAAATATCGAAGTAATTGTCGGAAAAGGAGTAGTTAGTATATCTTATCTATTTTTATAACTTATTACAAATCATATATTTATAGATTATGGCACGCTATTTGAATTACTTTTATCACAATAGATATTTTATCATCAAAAATTAAAGGAGTTCAAAATGAAGAACACATTTTGGTTAGATTCAAAATTAAAAACAGTTAGCCTATTTTTTGTAGGTATCCTAACAGTAGGAATTTCGTCCTGCACAACTGATCCAGTTAGCGTGACTGACAATTTGTCAGCAACAGAAAAATTTGGTGGTAACTCCACTACTTGTTTAGATTCTGTTGAAATCTCGGATTTATCCGAAGCAGAGACCGCAGAGTTAGTATTTATGAGAGAAGAAGAGAAATTAGCTCGCGATGTTTACACTGTACTTTATGCAAAGTGGAAACAAGGTACCTTCAACAATATCTCAAAAGCTGAACAACAACATATGGATGCTTTGTTATACTTGATTAATAGATACGACTTGGAAGATCCAGTAAAAAGCAATGAAGTTGGTGCATTCACGAACACAGATTTAGCAACATTATATACAACTTTAATTCAACAAGGAGAATTATCATTGGTAGATGCATTAAAAGTTGGAGCAGCAATCGAAGAAATTGATATATTAGACCTATACGAAGCAATTGAAGCAACTGATAATGAAGATCTCAAAATTGTTTACAACAACTTATTGAAAGGTTCGGAAAATCATTTAAGATCTTTTGTAAGAGTATTAGGCAGAAATGGAGTTACATATTCACCACAATACTTAACTCAAGCACAATACGATGAAATCGTGAACTAAATAGGAATATTACTAAAAAGACTATCTCATAACTCTTGTAAGCAATAATAATTATAATTTCAAAGCAAGAATCCATAGCCTTTTTTACACTTATTCAAAATCCCTCTCATAATTAATTGAGAGGGATTTTTTATTATTTCCAACAGTGCGGGGATTTAGGGGGAGTATCTGAAATAGAAATCTACAATGATAGAGGGGAATTAGTATTATCAGATATGCCACATCTTAGAGATGTGGCACATCTATTTTACAGAACAATATCCATTAATCAATATATGGCTTGAATGAATTATATCTAATCAAAAACCTTATCCTCATTATTAACCTTAGTAGAAATAATTTACATTTTTAAACACCAAATCCTATAACCTTATTTAATTCAAAAAATCAGGAAATAAGGTCGTTACGTTCTGTTTGTTTCATTTTTTTCTACTAAGGTTATTAGTTTGAATAAGGTTTTAAATTGTTTTTATTTAATAATTTTAAATTATCAACTTATGAGATAGCCCACTTTTTGTTTCATTTTATGTACCGGGCAGAGCAAGCTCTGACCCTACAACACCCAACACCCAATCAACTTTACTTTTTATAATATTATCATCCCTTCGGGATTTATTTGTTGTTTCTATTTAATTTTTCTATAATAATTTTATCCCTTCGGGATTATTTTATTGGTTGTTTTATCAGAGCCTCCCCCTTGCCCCCTCAAAGAGGGGGAAGAAATCTCCCCCTCTCCATTTATGGAGAGGGGGTTTGGGGGTGAGGAACTTAACTTATTTTGCATTTTTTACATATATTTGCACTAATTCTAAAACGGTTTCAACTGTTTTTTCTAAGGCATTCACCGACATCCATTCAGTTTTGCTGTGGAAATTCTGACCACCATTGTAAATGTTTGGAGTTGGCAAACCCATTTCTGTTAAGCGTGAGCCATCTGTGCCACCACGAATTGGCTTCCAATATGGATTTGCTCCAACATTTTTGGCTGCTTCCCACAAATTATCTAATACTTCGGGATTTTTCTCCAAAGTATCGAGCATATTTCTGTATTGTTCAATAACTTCTAATTCAATTTTTGCTTTTGGAAATAATCCTTGAACTTCTGCAATAATATCACGCACAATTGTATGTAATTTTGGTAAACCTTTGGAATCGAAATCACGGAAAAGAATTTTGATTGTTGCCGAGCCAACTCCACCTTCAACTGTATGAGGATGCACATAAGGTTCGTGTCCTTCGGTGGTTTCGGGTGCAATATGTTTAGGGAAACGGGAAATTATTTCGCCGGCAACGCGTACAGCATTCACCATAATATCCTTGGCAGAACCAGGGTGAATATCGCGTCCAGTGATGCGGATAATTCCCGAATCTGCACTAAATGTTTCTTTGTTTAATTCGCCGGGCATTTCACCATCAATTGTATAAGCATATTTGCAACCAAATTTTGCAACATCAAAGTGACGAGTTCCCATTCCAATTTCTTCGTCTGGAGTGAAGCCAATTCTTATATCTCCGTGCAAAATTGTATTATCCGAACTTGTTAATATTTCCGCTACTTTCATAATTGTTGCAACGCCAGCTTTGTCGTCCGCGCCCAATAATGTCGTGCCATCAGTAGTAACTAAAGTATGACCGATGCAATTTTTCAATTCTGGATTTTCGCTTTCGCGGATTATAATTGAATTATCAGCAGGAAGCACAATATCGCCACCTTGATAATTTTCAATTATTTGTGGATTAACATTTTCGTCAGTTACGTCTGGCGATGTATCTACGTGAGCTACAAAACCAATTGTTGGCACTTTGCTATAAGCAGGATGGTCTGATGGTAAATTTGATGGTATAGTTGCCATAATGTAGCAATTATCATCAAGCTCTACGTCCTTTATTCCCAAATCTAATAGCTCTTGTTTCAATACTTTTGCTAAATCAAATTGCTTCATTGTGCTGGGCGATGTAGTTGATGAATCGTCCGATCTTGTATCAATTTTAGCATAACGCAAAAATTTGTTTAATACTGTTTCACTCATTTTTATTTTTCCTTTATTTAAATTTATAAGTTATATTTAATTCAACATTTCCAAATTTATTAAGACGATAATCTAAAGATAAATTATCATCAACATTAAAATCATATAGATTAGCACCCACATAAGCATCAACTGCCGAAATTATGTAAATGCCGACTAAATAGAGTGCATTCAAATCGCGATAATCACGATAATATTCACGAGTACGATAAAGTAAATCTTTTTGGTATGTGTCGGTTCCTGTGTATGAATTATACTCATCGGCAGCTGTTTGATACTTACTATTCATATCGTAAATAAAAAATATTACAGTTCCCCAGCCTGCCAAAAATATAGGTGCTTTCCAATAAGATCCTACATAATATTGCCCCCAACCTGGCAAAGCAAGCGATCGCCAAACCGCTGCTGTTGGAGATTTTACAATTTTTTCAGATTCTTTACTTTTTGATATCGAGTCGAGTTCCTTGAAGGTTAATTGCTTTGGTTGAATATTCAACAACGCCGCTGAATCTAATCTGTTATTAGTTAAAGTATCGGCTTGAGACCAAAGATCTGCCGATAAAATTAATAATAATGCAATATATTTAGTTAGTTTAATCAAGTGCTTCAATTATTTTTTTTACATTGTTCATAATAAAATCATAATAATTTTTTGCATCAGCACCAAGTGGATCCAGTACATACACCGATATGCCTGTTGCCGAAGCTATTGCATTTACTTCTTCGCTGCTTAATTGCGGTTCATTGAAAATTGCTTTTACCGAATCTGCCTTTATTGTAGCAATTAATTCCGAAAGTTGCTTTGGCGTAAGCTCCTGACCTGGATTTCTTTGAATAGAGCCACCAAAAGTAAGTCCGTATCTATTAATCAAATACAAAAACGAGGGATGATGAAGGTAAATTGGCTTATTTTTTATGTTTTTTACCATCACGCTTATTTGCCTATCTAATGTCGTTAATTTATTGATAAATGCTTTGCCGTTTTCCGAATAAGTTTGAGCATTTTTTGGATCGATTTTGGATAAAGTGTCCACTAATTTTGGCACAAGTGCTTGAATTAAAATAGGATCAGTCCAAAAATGCCCATCAATGATATTCCAATTAATTTTCGCGTCTTTCTTCAATGAATCGTTTATTTCAAGGTAATTATTTGTAGTTCTATCCACTAAAAATTGTGGTTCAATCATCATTAGCATTGCAATTGGATTTTTTGAATTATATTTGGAAGCCCAGCTATCCACATCCTTGCCAATGTAAAAAAATGCTGTTGCTTTGGAAATCTTATTCACATCAGATGGCTTGGACGAATAAGTGTGTGGCGATGCACTTGCTGGTACGATATAATCAACTTTTATTTGAGTACCTGCAATCTCTTTGAGAATTAATGCCAGTGGCGAGGTAGTTGTTATTATTACAGTTTCGGTATTTTGTGCCTCGCAAGAGAGAATTGTAATTGTAAAAATTATTAGAAGTATCTTTTTTAGCATAATTATTCCTATTGTGAAAAATATTTTTCTTAATATTTGCAAATCTTATCTAAATATTGACAATTAAGAGTTAATTTTGTTTTTTTTATTAATTAAAAAAATGGAAATTTAAATGGAAAACTTCAAAAACTATATCAACGGACAATGGGTTGCACCACAATCGGGCAAGTATTTCGATAATATCAATCCTGCTGACATAAGCGATATCATCGGGAAATTTCCCGAATCAGGTCAAGCAGATGTAAATGCCGCAGTTGCAGCAGCCAAAGAAGCATTCAAAAAATGGAAAAATATGCCCGCACCAAAACGTGGCGATTTAATCCGCAAAGCAGGCGATATTTTTGCCAGGCGTAAAGATGAAATTGCTCGCATAATGACTCGCGAAATGGGCAAACCTGTTTTTGAAACAAAAGGTGATATTCAAGAAGCTATTGATACTGCATATTATGCAGCAAGCGAAACTCGCAGATTATTTGGTTTTAATGCACCAAGCGAATTAACTGCAAAAATGAATATGTCATTCCGCACTCCTATTGGTGTTGTGGGTGTGATAACTGCTTTCAATTTTCCAGTAGCAGTGCCAAGTTGGAAGATTTTACCAGCATTAGCAGCAGGAAATACTGTTGTTTATAAGCCATCTAAAGATGTGCCCTATGCTGGTGTATTGTTTGCTGAAGTTATGGAAGAAGCTGGCTTTCCAGCAGGCGTGTTTAATGTTGTTCTGGGTAAAGGCTATATGGGCAATATGTTAGTTGAACATCCTGACGTTAAGGTAATTGGCTTTACTGGTTCAACGAGTGTGGGCGTTAAATTAGGTGAAATTTGTGGTAAATTGAACAAACGCATTTCCCTCGAAATGGGCGGTAAAAATCCCCAAATCGTCATGCCAGATGCAAATATGGATTTGGCAATTGACGGTGTTCTTTGGGGCGCATTTGGCACAACGGGACAAAGATGCACAGCGACTTCTCGCTTGATTTTGCACAAAGATATTTACGATGAATTTATTGAAAATCTTGCTGAAAAAGCAAAGAAACTTCGTCTTGGTAATGGTTTAGACCCCGAAACACAAGTTGGACCAGTTATCCATCAAGCTCAACTTGACACTTGCATTCAATATACTGAAATTGCAACTAACGAGGGTGCTCGTTTGGTATGCGGTGGCAAAAGAGCAACTGAAGGTGATTTAGCAAAAGGATATTTCTACGAACCAACAATTTTTGCTGATGTAACTGTGAATATGAGATTATTCCAAGAAGAAGTATTCGGACCAGTTTTGGCTGTTGCAAAAGCGGATTCGTTCGAACACGCTATTGAATTGGCAAATTCCATTGAATACGGCTTATCCTCATCAATCTACACAAAAAATGTTAATGATGCATTCCGTGCAATGAATTTATTAGAAGCTGGCATCACATATATCAATGCTCCAACTATTGGTGCAGAAGCTCACATGCCATTTGGTGGCGTTAAGGGTACTGGCAACGGACATCGCGAAGGTGGCTGGACAGTATTTGATATTTTCACAGAATGGAAGACAGTTTACGTGGACTTCTCCGACACATTGCAAAGAGCACAAATAGATAATTATTAAAATACTAAGCAATAAATTTTACTCAGATGAGGCTGTCTCTGTCCTCACCTCCCCCAGCCCCTCTCCATAAATGGAGAGGGGGGAGAATATCATTCTGGCTGTCTCATAAGTCAGTTTTGCTTTTATCAGATGTGCCACATCTGCGAGATGTGGCACATCTTGCTTCAGCGGATTCCCGTTTGCACGGAATGACAATGAAACAATAAACCTTCCGAAGGTTTCAAACCTTCGGAAGGTTCTAAAACAGATGAGGCTGTCTCATAAGTCAGTTTTGCTTTTATCAGATGTGCCACATCTGCGAGATGTGGCACATCTTGCTTCACATTCGTGGGAAAATGGCTTCCCGTTTGCACGGAATGACAATGAAACAATAAACCTTCCGAAGGTTTCAAACC
>DYLM01000021.1 GCA_020722095.1 Chloroherpeton thalassium | reverse complement strand
CTTGCCAATAAGTTACTTTAAATTTATTCATATCAAACTCGCATTTTTCATTTATATTTAGACGAGAATTGGAAATAAAAATTATTGAAAGGATGGAAAAGAACATATTAAATGAATTAGCAGATTAAGAATATTTTCGTACTTTTGTAATATCTGAAAAAGAGAGAAGGGGAAAAAATGCAAAAATATTCAGTCAACCAGTATTTAATAGAAACCATTTTGGCATTTGTAACCGCAGGAGATATTGCAATTCCAGAGATACAAAGACCTTTTGTTTGGGATGCCACAAAAGTTCGTGATTTAATGGATAGTTTGTATCAAGGTTATCCAATAGGTTATATTATTGCTTGGCGTAATCCAAATGTCAGATTGAAAGATGGCAAATTAAGTGATGGGAAAAAGATTTTAATTGATGGTCAACAAAGAGTAACAGCACTAACAGCTGCAATTCTCGGAAAAGAAGTAGTTAATAAGACGTATCAAAAAGTCAGGATAAAAATCGCATTTAATCCCATTGAAGAAAAATTTGAAGTTCAAAATCCTGCAATCTACAAGGACAAAACTTGGCTTCCAGATATTTCAGAAGTTATAAATGGCAGTCTTCTTAAAATTGTTAATGAATATATTAAATCCAATCCTGATGCTGATATTGAGCTGGTTGAGAAATCTATCACCAATCTGATTAACATTACAAAAAAACAAATTGGCTTAATTGAGCTTTCTCACGATTTAGATATTGAGACAGTAACTGAGATATTTATTAGAATTAATTCCAAAGGGGTTGTTTTAAGTCAGGCTGATTTTGCTATGAGTAAAATTGCTTCAGATACTGAATTTGGAGGAAATGAATTAAGAAAAGCAATAGATTACTTTTGTCATCTTGCTGTTGCTCCCGAGTTTTATAGATATATTATCGAAAATGATAAAGATTTTGCCAAAACTGATTACTTTCCCAAAATGAAATGGTTAAAAGATGAAAACGATGATATTTATGATCCAGAATATAATGACTTAATTCGTGTTGCATTTACATCACAATTTAATAGAGGAAGGCTTTCAGATTTAGTAAGTTTATTGTCTGGTAGGAATTTTGAGACGAGAACTTTTGAATCAGAGATTTCCAAAAATTCCTTTGAAACACTAAAAAACGGTGTTTTAAGATTTATTAATGAGACAAATTTTAAAAATTTCATAATGATAATTAAATCTGCAGGATTTATTTCGTCAAGTTTGATTAGATCTCAAAATGCCTTAAATTTTGCTTACATTATCTATTTAAAACTGAAGGAAATTGGAGTACCTTCAACAAATATTCAAAGTTATGTAAGAAAGTGGTTCGTTTTTTCTGTTCTTACTGGCAGATATTCAGGTTCACCTGAAAGTACATTTGATTTTGATATTAAACAAATATCGTCAAGACCTTTTAGTGAATATTTAAAAGAGAAAGAAGATAGCGAGCTTTCTGAAGCTTTTTGGTCTGCTTCTCTTCCTCAGAGTCTAAATTCTTCAGTTGCAAGTAGTCCTTATTTTCTTGTTTTTTTGGCATCTCAAGTTAAAGCTCAGGATAAGGGATTTCTATCAAATGACATTCTTGTGAGTGATTTAATATCAATTAAAGGTGATATTCACCATTTATTTCCAAAAGATTATTTAAAAAAGAATAGATTTGAAAAAAATAAATACAATCAAATTGCTAACTATGTTTATATGCAATCGGAAATTAATATTAAGGTAGGTAATAGAGCGCCCAAAGATTACTTTGCAACTATTCAACAACAAATGGATGAAAACAATAGATTATGGACTTCAATTCCAACAAAAGATGATTTGTTGAGTAACTTGGATATGAATTGTGTTCCCCCTGAAATAATAAATATGACTGCTAATGATTACGAAGAATTTCTAACATTAAGAAGGAAACTGATTGCAGATAAAATCAAGTCTTATTATCTCACTCTATAATTCACATTATTTCTGCTTGCAGCAAGCCATCGGAGAGTGGTTGCATCAGCTCTTGTATGTCTGATTTTGTGAGTGAATTATTTAGCCACTGCCGCTCGCTTTCTTGGGTGAATATTAGGGGCATTCGCTTTTTGGTATTGTGTATTTCCGACATTAATTGATTAGCTGGAACTGTGATTATGGAAAAAGTTTTGATTAGTTCACCAGTGGTGAAATCAATATATTCACTCCAAACTCCCCCAAAAGTGAACACATCTTGTTCTCTCATTTTTATAAAGTATGGGATTTTCTGCTTGCCTTGATGTTGCCATTCATAAAATCCCGTAGCAGGAATTAAGCATCTTTTGTATTTGATGCTGCCCGAAAACGAGGGCTTCTCAAAAATTGTTTCGGCTCGTGCATTCAATGTTAGTTTGCGCATACTTTCCACATCATCAGGCGACTTAACCCAACTTGGCACCAAACCCCAATTTACAAATTGCAATATAAAAGGTTCATCATTTGTCAGAATTGGCACTAATGGATACGAAAAACCAACAAGTTTGTCTTGTGGAATATACTGTTTGCGAGTATCGAGCTTAGCATCAAATCGCTTTTGAAGTCTAATTTCTTCTTCTGCCAATGAAAAAAAGTAACACATAACATTGATAATATTAAGTATTGCAAAAATTAAATTAAATCAGCGACAATTTACCAGCGACAAGCTCGTACTTCTTGGCTGCTCTATCGGCAATTTCTTGGCTATGGGTGGCAATAATGAAAGTAGTTTTAAGTTCGGAAATAAGATTTTCGATAATTTCCAAAAATTGCTGTGAGTTTTTGCTATCCAAATTCCCGGTTGGCTCGTCTGCAAAAACAATCAAAGGTTCGTTGATAAGTGCTCGAGCTATTGCCACTCGTTGCTGTTCGCCCCCCGATAAAGTAGCAGGTTTTTTATTCAAAAAATTAGTCATTCCGACTTTATCGAGCAGCAACTTTGCCTTATCATAGCTTTCGTTTTTACTCTTACCGGCAATCAGCGAGGGCATTGCTACATTTTCGAGTGCAGAAAATTCAGGTAAAAGATGATGAAATTGGAAAATAAATCCAAAATATTTGTTTCGGATTTCACTCAAATTCTTGTCATTTAACTTATAAATATTTGTTGACTTATCAGTTTGGAGAATTACATCGCCTTTATCTGGCATATCCAAGCCCCCAAAAATATGCAAAAGAGTGCTTTTCCCCGAGCCCGAAGCACCTTGGATAGAAACAAAATCACTTTTATCAACCGAAAAACTCAAATCAATTAGAACTTCGGTAGTTGTACCCGTCTTATTTTTATAAGTTTTATAGATATTATCACATTGAAGAATCATAGTTTTCAAATTAATTTTTTTGAGAATTTCTTCCCAAACAAATAAACACAAAATACAAAATTAGTTTATTTACTTTGAATAATGCAAAAAAAAGGAAATTACACTTTTCAAAAAGAATAAAGGGACAGGAATGGGAGAATTATTTATACAGAGGTAAAATTATGGTAATCAGAAAGGACTTGGAATTTCAAGTTGTTTACAAATTTCTTTGCAAGTATTATTTTTTAATTCTGAATGTCTTGGAACTGCTGTTTTAAAATCATTATTCAAATTTTTGAAAATCGAATGTTTAGATCCCTCCCTATATAAAAGACAGTTATTTTTAATAAGGTATTTGATGAAATCGATTCTTTTCATACTTATTATAAATAATTTGATAGTTGGTTTAGACAAGTATTAAAAGTTCATCAGATATTAGGTTGTTATTACTTTCGAAAATTTCAGATTCTTCCCGCTCAACTTCAAGCATCAAAGCAAGTGCATCAAGAACATTTTCACGAGCTTCTTGCACGGTCTCACCTTCGGAAATAACGCCACGCATTTCTTTTATTATGGCGGTGTATCCACCTTCTTCACAAGGAGTGTAAACAATTGTAAGCTTTAATTGATTATTCATACATACAATATTTATAATATTTCTAATTAAAACGAGTTACAATATTTTTTATTTTCTTGGAATAAAGTAAAAAAAGAAATTACACTTTTCAAAAAGAATAAAGGGACAGGAATAGAAAAACCAAGATAATTTTAAGATATTGCTGATTGGTTTAAAAAGCGAATATCTTTGATTGGTATTTGATTGAAAATAAGTTGCTCGAAATCCATTTTATTCTTTAAGTTAAGCACTTCAATACCAATTAAATTTCCTTTTGCATCAATATCAACAATATAATCAGGTGCTATTTCGTAAGAATCAACTCCTTGTATATCAACAAAATTGATGTAAAGTGAGTCAGTTTCTTTATCATAATTGAATTTCATATCAAAACCTTTTTTACTGGATTGCTAATAATAAATTCAAGCAATTCAGTTGTTATGTATGGGCGTTTAGGTTGCACATCATTAATAAAATGTTTTGAAAATTTCATTTTAACTATTTTTTTCAAAAACGATTATAATATTGAAATATTATTGAATTTTAATATTCATTTCAATACAAATTAAGATTAATATTTATAAAAATTATTTTAGCATATTTTTTATTTGCTTGGAATATAACGACAATTTAGGGGATCTTACTCAACTGACATTACCTTAATCATATTATTTTCATTTATTGCCGATTCTGTCAAGCCCGATACAACTACAACTAAATCATCTTTCTGAATTAAATTATGCTTTTTAGCTATTTGGATAATTGTATTAAAGTCATAATCTTTTAGGTTAATATCAGTTGTGTAAATTGGATAAACGCCCCAAATTAACATTAAATACGACAAGATTGAAGGTTCATCTGTGAAAGCAATTATAGGAAGATTAGGTCTGTACTTTGAAATCTTTCTTGGTGTATAAGAGCTGTGAGTTACGGTTATTATTGCTTTAGATTGTATATTTTTGGACAAAAGGACAGTTGATATCGCTATTGAATCGGCAATATTTTCAGCAACATTATTATTGTGTGAAGTAATTTTCAATTTTTTAACAATTGCATTTTCTGTTTTTAGAATTATCTTGTTCATATAATCTACTGCCAAAATTGGATAATCACCCACACTTGTCTCTCCGCTTAGCATCACCGCATCTGTTCCATCAATTACTGCATTTGCTACATCAGTGATTTCTGCACGAGTTGGCATTGGGTTATGAATCATAGACTCAAGCATTTGGGTTGCAGTAATTACAGGTTTTCCGTTAATATTGGCTTTCCTAATCAATTCTTTCTGCAATAATGGAATTTCTTCCATTGGCATTTCCAAACCTAAATCGCCACGAGCAACCATTATTCCGTCTGATTCCTTAATGATTTCATCAATTTTATCAAATGCTTCGGGACGTTCAATCTTTGCTATAACAGGAACTTGTCTTCCGAAAATCTTCATTGCGGTTCGTGCCTCACGAATATCATTGTCAGATTTAACAAACGACAAGGCAATTAAGTCAATTCCTGCAGGCAAAATATTTTTTAAATCTTCAATATCTTTCTCGCTTAAAGATGGTGCATTACTCTTGCTACCGGGCACTACGATACCTTTGTGATTCTTTAAAATTCCGCCTTTAATTACTTTTGTATGAATTTCATTCCCGATAATTTTAGAACATTCCAATTGAATATAACCATCATCAAGCAACATAAGATTGCCTGGTTGCACTT
The DNA here is from genome assembly GCA_020722095.1 of Chloroherpeton thalassium. Lineage (GTDB taxonomy): Bacteria > Bacteroidota > Ignavibacteria > Kapaibacteriales > UBA2268 > GWF2-33-9. Next base: position 21,336 of record DYLM01000021.1, on the reverse strand, counting down.
CTTTGACTAAATCTTTATATTGCGATTCAACTATCCGATTATTCCCAAATTCAAGATCATCGCAAGTAATAATAAATTCTTCATTTTCAAAAAGTTCAACAGCATTGTTCTCAAAATTACCAATGCGAATTTTGGGTCCTTGCAAGTCGCCCATTATTGCAATTTTTCTATTCAACTTCTGTTCTATCTCACGAACCATAGCAATAGTTTGAATATGTTCCTCGATCTTTCCGTGAGATAGATTGAGCCTAAGAATATCCAAGCCTTTATCGAGCATTTGCGATATAACTTCATAAGAATTGGAAGATGGTCCAATAGTTGCGATAATTTTTGTTTTTGCGAAATTCATTTTATTTGCCAAATTTGTAATAATACAAAACAAAATTAATGAATTATTATGAATTAAAGGTTAATTAGCTATTAAAAAGGGTGCTGGGGGCTGGACGTCATTGCGAGAGGCTGTCTCATAAGTCAGCTTTGCTGTCATTCCCACGAAAGTGGGAATCCATAAATCCTCTATAGTAGTTGATTCCCGTTTGCACGGGAATGACAATTTTGAACATTTTCAGAATTATGAGATAGCCTCTTTCTATTTCAAAAACCTTATTTTTCCTTGATAAACCTTAGTAGAGAAAATAAACCAAACTAACATAATAACCTTATTGGCATATTACAATATAATCAAAATGAAATAAGGTTTGTAGATGGGAATTGTAAATCATTCTACTAAGGTTAATAATAAGGATAAGGTTTTAATATAATTTTTATTTAATAATTTCAAAAAAAATCAAATTACGAGACAGCCTCATCTGTTTCAGAACCTTCGGAAGGTTTATTGTTTCCTTGTCATTCCCGTGCAAACGGGAATCCATTTTCCCACGAATAAATTCGTGGGCTATGATTAATTGATCCTGCATTTTCAAATTATCAAATTTGTTTATTGATTCCCGCTTTCGTGGGAATGACAGAAAATCTGACTTATGAGACAGCCTCTAAAGTGATTATTTTCAGCAAAAAAATTATCAAAATTATGATATTTAGTAATTTTGCATACCGAAAGTTTATTCAGAAATTATTCAGGCAAAATTATAAACAATGAATTTTAATTTTAAATTAATACAAGCAGTAAATTTTCAAGTTTATTCAAGTTCGATTCAAAATAAATTAAGCGAAAAAGTTGATAATCTGAAAATTAAAACTGAAATCACCCAAGATGATTTTGAATTTTATTTAACTTCATCTTCTTTGTTTTCAAGTAAAATCGAAGGAAATTCATTAGATGCAAATAGTTTTTTCAACAACAGGAATAAGCCAAATTCAATTAAAAAGAAAGAAGTTGCAGAAATAGAAGCATTATTAAGTGCATATAAATTTGCATTTCTAAATAAAATAACTCGCAAGAATTTTTTACAAACACACTTTATTTTATCAGAAACATTGCTCCCAATGAACGAGAGAGGAACGTTAAGAAATGTCCAAATAGGCATAAGAGATGCATCTTCGATGAAGCCAATTTATCTTGCAGTTGAGCCAGAATATCTTAAAACTGAATTCGACAAATTATTTCAAGACATAGAGTTCTTATTACAAAGTGAATTAACACTGAACGAAACATTTTACTTTGCTTCATTATTGCATTTATGGATTGCGATGATTCACCCTTTTGCTGACGGCAACGGGCGTTCAGCAAGATTATTAGAGAAGTGGTTTTTGGCACAAAAGATTGGTGAAATTGCTTGGTCTATTAATTCAGAGAAGCATTATTGGGACAATCGCAATGAATATTACGATAAAATTGCAATTGGTTATAATTATTATGATTTGCATTGGGATAGAAGTCTGCCATTTTTGATGTTATTGCCAAATTCTTTTTAACTAATTGTACAAATAGATTTATTTTACAAATTTATAATTAATTGATATTATTAAAAAATATGAGCCTTTTGGAAGTTCTACGAGAAGAAAAAGATAGCAGGAGAATGGGCGGAATTTACCATAGCACCCAAATAAAACTTGCATATAATACAAATCGCATTGAAGGTAGCAAACTTTCCGAAGAGCAAACCCGATATATTTATGAAACCAATACGCTTTTTGTTGAAAGTGGCGAAACAACAGCAAATGTTGATGATATTATTGAAACTGTTAACCACTTTGGTGCCTTTGATTATATGCTTAATATCGCTGACGAGATGCTAACAGAAGAACATATAAAGCGGTTCCATTATTTGCTAAAAATCAACACTTCCAACACGAAAAAATCTTGGTTTAGGATTGGAGAATATAAAATGAAGCCTAACATAGTTGGCAACAAAGAAACTACTCCGCCAGAGCAAGTTGAGGAAGATATTGATAATTTATTAACTTCACATCATCAGAAAAAAAGTACAAACATTGAAGATATTATTGATTTTCATTATCATTTCGAGAAAATTCATCCATTTCAAGATGGAAACGGAAGAGTAGGACGGCTAATAATGTACAAAGAGTGTTTATCAAATAACATAGTGCCTTTTATCATCGAAGATGAGTTTAAATTCTATTATTATCGCGGATTAGCAGAATATACACACTCGAAAGGCTATTTGATAGAAACCTGCCTTGCTGCACAAGATGTTTATAAGAAGATGATTGATTATTTCAAACTACAATATTAGTCTATTTCACAAACTTTTAGTGATTATTTTTTGTAATTACATAATCAAAATTATGATATTTAGTAATTTTGAATTCTTATGGCAATACCAATTGAAAATAAAGATAGACCGACTAAATTAATCACATCGAATAGGAAGGCTTTACACGAATTTTTCATAGAGCAAACTATCGAAGCAGGGATTGTTTTGCAAGGAACCGAAGTAAAAGCGCTTCGCAGTGGTAAAAGTAGTTTGCAAGATGCTTATGCTGCCTTTCCTAACAAAGATAATGATGATTTTTACATTATGAATTTACATATTCCTGAATATACTTTTGGCAATATTTCAAATCATAAACCAAAACGTCCTCGTAAATTATTGATTTCCAAGCGAGAAGCCCGTAAATTACGTACTGCTGTTGCCGAAAAAGGAATGACAATTATTCCTTTAAGTTTATATTTTTCTGGTCCTTATGTTAAAGTTGAAATTGGATTGGTACGAGCCAAAAAGAAATATGATAAACGAGAAGAACTAAAAACAAAAGATGTTCAAAAAGAAATAAAGAGAAAATACGGAGTTTGAATATGTTCCCATCATTGAATGAGCAAATGGATTTGATACGCTATGGTGCAGTTGAAATTATTCCCGAAGAAGAATTAGCAAAAAAAATAGAAAAATCAATAAAAACAAACAAATCTTTAAGGATTAAACTTGGAGCAGACCCCAGCCGACCAGATTTGCATTTAGGACACGCTGTTGTTTTGAATAAATTGCGTCATTTCCAAGATTTAGGGCATATTGCTGTGCTTATTATTGGCGATTTTACAGGTATGATTGGCGATCCCACAGGCAGGAGCAAGACGCGTCCTCAATTAACCTTGGAAGATGCAAAATTCAATGGTGAAAGTTATTTGCACCAAGCAACGTTGGTTTTATCAAAGGACAGATTGGAAGTTCGGCATAATTCGGAATGGCTAAATAAAATGACTTTTCGCGATGTGATTGAACTTGCGGCAAAATATACAGTTGCACAATTATTAGAGCGAGATGATTTCTCCAAGCGATATGCTTCGGGCATACCAATTAGCATCCACGAATTGATGTATCCATTAGCACAAGCAATGGATTCTGTGGCGATTTCCTCCGATGTGGAATTAGGCGGGACCGACCAGAAATTCAATTTGCTTGTTGGGCGAGAAATTCAACGCTCTTATGGCAAAGAACCCCAGTGTATTTTAACGATGCCGATTTTAGAAGGTACCGATGGTGTAGAGAAAATGAGCAAATCTTATGATAATTATATAGGATTGGCTGATGATCCAATTAATATGTTCGGTAAGGTGATGTCCATTCCCGACTCGCTACTTTTGCGATATTATCAATATACCGTTTTTGCTCCTAATTCAGAATTGCAACAAATTGAACAAGGTTTGAAGGATAATTCTCTTCATCCAAGAAACGTAAAAGTGGAATTAGGCAAGAGAATTGTTGCTAAATATCATAATCAAGACGCAGCCGACCAAGCCTTTGAGCATTTCGAAAAAGTATTTAAGAACAAAGAAATTCCAGACGAAATTGAAGAATTTCAATACGAAACCGAATCTAATGAAGTGCCCATTCAAGAACTTTTGGTAACGACCAATTTATGTCCATCAAAGAAAGAAGCAAAACGAATGGTTGAGCAAGGCGGAGTGCATATTGATTCTGTGAAAATTAGTGATGCTTTTGCTAAAGTTGATATATCTGAACCAAAAATATTTAAAGTTGGAAAAAGAAAATTTTTGAAGATTGTAAGGAAATAAGTAAATTAAGAGTGATGACCTAACGGATGTATATCGACATTGTTGAACAAGTATCTAATGTTGTTAAACAATAAAATGAATGTAATGGACATCACCGCAACACAAAAAAATCAATATTCGATTTGTGTGTGGAGGGCAATTTCTTCGAGAACACTTGAAACCCGCAAGCATTCTGCAAGTTCGCCTTCGAATACAACTGCTTTTCCTTTATTATGCACTTCCCAAGCGAATGCTTCGGCTTGGTCGAAAGAACAATGAATTGCCTTGATTAATTGCAAAATTACTTCGTCAAACGAGTGCCAATCATCATTGAACAAGATCACGTGTGCTGGGATCACCAAGTTCAAGTCGTCAATTACTTGTGTTTCCTCTTGTTCGATTGGGGTAACTTGCGAAGATAATTTCAGGTCTTTCATATTAGAATAAAAATTGCAATTTAAATAAATTCAAAATTACCAAAAAAGAATAAAAAATACATATACTTTGTAAAATCAATTTTCATAAATAGTAAATTATTTGCAATATTTTCATAATTTTGTAGAATTTAAGAGCAAAACTTGGCTTGGATTTTATTATATACATTTTTGGTATTATTGTTTTTTGTAATTACATCAATTACAAAGATTTTTGGCACTCGAATTTTGCCATACAATCGCTATTTGAATATAGTTAAATTTCTTTTTGTGTTCCCAATAATATTCTTTTGGGGGTACTTTGTGATGATGGATACTTTTCCGCAACTCTCCAAAATTACAAACAAACCCGACCACTACCAAAGCGTTCAATTAATCAATAAATCAAAGCAAATTCAATCATATTTTTTGCTATATAAACCTTATTTGAAAAATCATTGGAAAACACTATATCCAGTTAATACTTATGTAAATTATTCTCGACTTATTGAAGTTCCACCTCAATCAGATGTAAAATTACTACTACCTGTAAACACTAATCATTTTAACAAAATATCTATTCATAGCATCGGTAAAAAAAATGTATTTCCATATTATTCAATGATAATTGATGTGCCCACTCTCCCCGTAGTTTTGTTTAACGATGATTTTACTGCAAATACAAAGCACAAATTTATATTGAAAAATCAAATAGAAGATTGGATAAGATTATCGATGAATTTAACTATGTTTTTTGCATTTATATTTCTGATGCTTCATATAAAATATACGAACAAAATAAGATTTCTTTGGTTTATTCCTAATATTATTTTTGCAACTGCATTTGGAATACTAACTTATTACGACATTCTTTTTTTACTTAAAATATATTTAATACTGTGAATTATATAGAAATAATTGGCTATGCAGGAGCCATAATGACAACATTGGCTTTTCTACCACAAACAATTAAAACAATTAAACACAAGCAAACCAAAGATTTATCTTTTTGGATGTATTTGATATTTACTCTGGGCATATCTTGTTGGTTTGTATATGGTTTGCTAATTAATTCGCTCCCAATAATATTAGCCAATATCGTATCATTTGGATTTTCATTTACAATACTAATGCTCAAAATCAAATACAAATAAAATAAGATTACAAAAATAAGAATGATTAAGGATTATTATAAAATATTGGGTCTGCCACGAACTGCTTCCACCGAAGATATTGTTAAACAGTATCGTAAATTAGCAAAGATGTTCCACCCTGATTTGAATAAAGATCCAAAATCACTTGATACTTTTTTAAGAATAACCGAAGCCTTCCGTGTGCTTGGCAATATTGAAACAAGATTAGACTATTCCCTAATTTTATGGGAACAAGATACAATTAAGGAAGAAGCACGAATAATATACCGCAAACGAAAATTAAAAGAAAAAAAGCAAAAATAATGAAAAAACTAATTGCCCCATATTTAACAAAAGAAAACATAATTATCCTATCATTATCTTTTTTATATACCTTTATATTAATAATTTTATGGGTTGTAAATACAGATGATAAGATGTTGTTATATTTTAATGATAATAGACACAATGTGTTAAATCATATATTTATCATTTCAACAAAACTTGCGGAAACACTCGGAATTCTACCTTTATTATTATTTTTCTTATTTTATAAATATTCCAGATTAATCACAACATCAGTAGCACTAATAACCGCAACATTATTAATATCATTGATAAAAAATCTAATAAGATTGCCTCGCCCAAAAGCATTTTATGAAAACATCGATACAGTGCAATTAAATTTCGTCCCGGGAGTTGACGTTCACCGAAGTTTGTCCTTCCCCTCGGGGCATACAGCCGCTGCATTTACAATGTTTGTAATAATATTACTCTATACCAAAAATAAATGCATAAAAATATCAGTGTTTTTATTAGCGGTAGCAGTATCATTATCGCGAGTATATTTGTCGCAACACTTTACTCGTGATATTGCTTTTGGTGCTTTACTGGGAATAGTTGTTGCTTTATTTGTACAAGTATATTTTGATAACTTCCAATGGTACAAAGAATTACAAAATAAAAAGGGACTATTATCTTCTATAATTAAATGGAAATCTAAACCAAAGTATACGGATATTTGAATAAATTAAAAAAAATATTGTTTCTTCTAACTGGAAGTGTTTCGTTAGGTTTGGGAGTTGTTGGAGTATTCATTCCAATTCTACCAACAACACCATTTTTATTACTATCTGCGTATTTATTTGCAAAATCTTCCAAAAAAGCACACGAATGGCTGCGGAAACAACCATTTTTTGGCAAAATGATAATAGAGTATCAAGAGAAAGGAGGAATGAGAAAGAAAGTAAAAGTAATTCATATTGTTGTATTATGGATTTCAATTTTAGCCACAATATTTTTTATAATTGATAATAATTACATAAAATTGCTTTTAATAATTGTAGCAGTATCTGTCACAATTCATTTGCTACATTTAAAGATTATAAAAAGTTAAGGTCTGCCATAACCAACAATTTTTAGATTATTCATATATTGCGATAAATCTTGATAAATTACTCCTTTGGAAGTGCTGGCGTGAATCATAGTATTGTTGCCAGTATAAATCCCAACGTGCGAGACATTACCGCCCGATGAAAAGAAAACCAAATCACCCACTTGCAGATTCTCATATTCAACACGCTTCATAAAATTGTATTGTTGAGCAGCGGTGCGTGGCAAAATTATCCCATATTCATAAAACACATTATAAACAAGACCAGAGCAATCCACACCATCTTTGTCTGTTCCACCATAACGATAACGTACCCCCACCCACTTGTTGGCAATGTTGAGCAATTTACGTTCCCTTTTATTCAACGAATTATCGTCAGTTGTCTTGGGTTTTGCTTTTGATTTTGTTGATGAATCAGATTTATCAACTACGCATTTATTTTTGCTTTTATTATTATCCGAAAAACGCACAACTGATTGGCAACTTGCCAAAACAAATGTAAAAATAATCAATATGATGATTGATTGCCGCATAACTAATAACAACAAATACAATGCCAAAAATGATAACAAAACATAAATGCAATAAAAACAAAACATTAACTTCTATATAAAATTATGTATTTTAGAGCAACTCATTAAGAATTAGATAGTAAGCAAATTATGGAAAGTATAGTTGCATTAGCAACTCCGCCAGGAGTGAGCGGGTTAGCAGTAATTAGAATTAGTGGAGATGATGCTATCGAGATAGCAAGCAAGCACTATTTGGGAAAATCTGATTTATTAGAAGTGCCAACGCATACTATCCATTATGGAAAATTTGTAAATAATAATCAAACAATAGATACTGTAACATTCAATATCTTCCGGGCACCAAATTCCTACACAGGTGAAAATGTTGTAGAAATATCTTGCCACGGTGGAATTATAATTTATAAAGAAATAATAAAAGCAATTATAAATTCGGGAGCTCGCCAAGCAAAAGCAGGGGAGTTCACCCAAAGAGCATTTTTAAACGGGAAAATGGATTTGCTCCAAGCAGAAGCAGTAGCGGATTTAATTCATTCGGTTTCAGTAATTTCAGAACAAGTAAGTGCTCGTCAATTGCAAGGCAACATTACAAAGAAAATCAAGCAATTTAAATCAGAATTAATTGAAATTGCTGGATTATTAGAATTGGAATTGGATTTTTCCGATGAGGAAATTGAGTTCATTAAATTATCGCAAGTAAAAGAAAAAATTCAAAAATTGATAGATTATCTTGCAAATATAATAAACTCATACACATCTTCTGTAATTTTACAAAATGGTTATTCAGTAGCAATTATTGGCTTCCCAAACTCCGGTAAATCAACATTGTTTAATAAATTGCTTTCCAAGGATAGAGCGATAGTAAGCGAAATTGCCGGAACAACACGTGATTATTTGGAAGAGTTTATTTACTTAAATAATATTCCAATAAAAATTATAGATACTGCTGGAATGCGGGAAACAACTGATATAATTGAAATAGAAGGTATAAAATTAGTTAATTCGGTGATTAAACAAAGCAATTTAATCCTCGTATTAAACGATGCCTCTATTTCATTACACAATAGCGACAACTTAATACAATCATTAAAACAAGATTATCCAAAACACGAAATTGTTGTATTGCAAAATAAAATAGACAAAATTGAAAAAGAAGACAAGGAAGAAATAACAAGTAGCAGGGGAGAAGAGCAATTATTCATTTCAGCAAAAACTAATTATAATATTTCCAAGTTATTGGATTTAATCGACCAAAAGGCAACAAGTTCAATTACAAGGATTAATGATTTGATGGTTAACGAAAGACAATTACAATTAATGGAACAAATTAGTTCAGACTTGCAAAATGCAATCGAATCAGTGGAGATGCAAAACACTAACGAATTAATAGCAGTTGATATAAGAGCTGCAATAAGAAAATTAGGTGAATTAACAGGCGATATTTACAATCAAGAAATATTAAACCAAGTATTTTCCAAATTCTGTATTGGGAAATAGAAGAAAAAATACAAAATTGTGGAAAAGATGTTTCACGTGAAACATTAGAGATATGGAAAAACAATTTGACACGATAATAATTGGTGGCGGACACGCTGGAATCGAAGCAGCAACAGTTGCCTCAAAAATGGGGGCATCAACCTTGCTTATAACTTTAAGCAAGGCTGCGATTGGTCGCCCTTCTTGCAACCCATCTGTTGGCGGAACAGCCAAAGGACATTTGGTTAAGGAAATAGACGCTCTCGGCGGTGCTATGGGAGTACTTGCTGATAATGGTGGCATTCAATTTAAAATATTAAACTCTTCAAAAGGTCCTGCTGTTCGCTCGCCGCGTTCACAAATAGACAAAGATTTATATCCAATTGTTGCTAATAACTTTTTGAATAATATTCCAAATTTAACAATAATTGAAGCAAAAGTTTGGGAAATTGTAATTGATAATTATAAAGTTGAAGGCGTTAAGTTATTTGATGGAACTTTTATTGCAGGTAAATCTGTAATTTTAACAGCCGGAACATTTTTAAATGGGTTAATGTGGATTGGCTTGGATTCTACCTCGGGTGGAAGATTTGGCGAACAAGTTTCGGATAATTTATCTGATAGATTGCGAGATTATGGCTTTAAAGTGGGCAGACTTAAAACTGGCACGCCTCCACGTTTGCATAAAGATACGATAGATTATTCAAAATTTGCTTTGCATCCAGGAGATCCTAATCCTGTTCCATTTAGTTTCCGAACCAAGTCGGTTGAAAATAAGATAATGTGTTATGCAACAAACACAAATGAGGAAATTCACGATATTTTGCGAGAAGGTTTTTCTCGCTCGGCATTGTTTATCGGCTTAATTGAGGGGGTTGGCCCTCGCTATTGCCCTTCCATTGAAGATAAAGTAGATAGATTTAGGGATAAAAACTCGCATAAAATTGTGCTTGAACCTGAAGGATTAAATACAAATAGCGTTTACTTGAATGGCTTTTCAACCAGTTTGCCAAAAGACATTCAAGAACGAGGCATAAGGCGAATCCCTGGTTTAGAAAATGTAGAGATACTTCGTTTTGGCTATGCAATTGAATATGATTATTTCGATCCATACCAATTAAAACAAACGCTTGAAACAAAATTGGTGGAAAATCTCTATTTTGCTGGTCAGATTAATGGCACTTCGGGTTATGAAGAAGCAGCCGCACAAGGTTTAGTTGCAGGAATAAATGCTGTTTTGAAGTTACAGAATAAAGAGCCACTCTTGCTTAAACGAAACGAAGCCTACATTTCGGTATTAATAGATGATTTAGTAAATAAAGAATTTGATGAACCATATCGCTTATTTACTTCTGCTGCAGAATATAGATTGTTGCTCCGTCACGATAATGCGTATTATCGCCTATCAAAGTATGGCAGAGAATTAGGATTAATCACTGATGATGAGTTTGCAATATTCGAGCATCAAATGGAGTTGATTGATAAAGGGAAAATTCTTTTTGATAAAACATTATTAAAGCCCGACCAAATTAATGATTATCTTGAATCTATAAACGAAAGTCCAATTATAGATAGCGCAACAATTTCTACATTAGGTAAGAGAAGCAATGTTAATATTGCAGACTTACTTAATTTCTTACCAAGCAAAGAAGAATTTGAAGATATATTAAACAATGAAATTGTTCTCAATCAACTTGATATTGAAATAAAATACGAAGGTTATATCAAAAGACAACTTAAAGAAATAAGTTATTTCTTGGAAAATGAAAATAAACTTATTCCTGAAAACTTTGATTATAACAAAGTTCAGTCGCTTTCCACAGAGGCAAGAAACAAACTAATCAAAATACGGCCTCTTTCGTTAGGGCAAGCATCACGAATTCTAGGGGTTTCAGCCACAGATATTTCAATTTTATCAGTGTATTTAAGATGAGATTGTTTCACGTGAAACATTATGAAGAAAAGAATTATCATATTGGGGGCTTTTGGGAAAGTTGGAGAAGACATTTTCAACTTCTTACGGCTAAATACTGATTGGGAAATTTATGGTTTTGCAAGATACAAAGATAATTTGAAACCTTTTTGGACTCGTCAGCATTGCGATTACGATATTTTAAATTTTAAGGAATTGAAAAATCATCTAATTTCGCTATCTCCCGATTATATTATCAACGCTGCTGCTTATACCAATGTTGATGGATGCGAGGAGTTTAAATCGGATTGTTGGAAATTGAACTCTGATTTAGTGAAAATTTTAGCAAGTGCTTGTGCAATTACAGGCTCTCATCTTATCCATTTTTCTACCGATTATATTTTTGATGGACGGATGGGTCCTTATCGCGAAAATTCACAACCAAATCCAATTAATTTTTATGGGAAATCTAAACTTTCTGCCGAAAATTCAATTAAATTAGTTGATATTAAATATACGATTATTCGCACCAATTTTTTGTTTGGTTTAAGCAAAAGTGGTAAAAAAACTTTTGTTGATTTTGCAATTGAAAATTTATCTAATGGCAATGCAATTAATGTCGTTGATTCGCTATATTCCAATCCAATAATTACTTCTGATATTTCTGAAGGTGTTTTGAGAATCATAAAAAATAATTATTTGGGTATTATCAATTTTGCAGGGAATGATTGGATTTCAAGATTTGAAATTGCAAAAATTATAGCAGAGGTTGGCAACTACAATTTTAATTTAATAAATAAAGTAAATTTAAATGAAGTTGAGTTTCTGGCAAATCGTCCCGAAAAAGCGGGTCTTGTAAATTTGAAGGCAAAAAAAGAATTGGGAATGAATTTTATGCCTATACACAAAAGTATTGAGCAATATTTTAAATTGCTAAATTTATCAAAAATCACTTCTCCAAATTAGATATTTTTTGCAATTTTGTGGAAAACTCTGCCCCCATATTTGCCCAATATAGCAAGTTTTTAGAATGCTCCGACATTTTGTTGTCTTAAATGTTTCTTTTCGTAAATCGCATTTATTTGCGAATTAGAAGATGTTGCAAAATTTTCGTTATTTTAACATATATTTTTTTAGTTTTTCGTCTTTAATTTATTTAATTTATTTTATAATAATTATGACTGCAAACGAAATTAGACAATCCTTTTTGGATTTTTTTAAATCAAAGGAACATCGTATTGTCCCTTCGGCTCCAGTGATTCCTCACGGCGATCCAACTTTATTATTTACAAATGCCGGTATGAACCAATTCAAAGATGTATTCTTGGGAAGTGGAAATCGCGAATATGTTCGTGCGGCCGATACTCAAAAATGTATTCGTGTTAGTGGCAAACATAATGACTTGGAGGAAGTTGGCGTTGACACTTACCACCACACTTTTTTTGAAATGCTTGGAAATTGGAGTTTTGGAGATTATTATAAACAAGAAGCAATCGAATGGGCTTGGGAATTACTAACAGAAGTTTGGAAATTACCAAAAGATAGATTATATGCAACAGTTTTTAGAACTGACGATGAAGCTTACGATATTTGGAAAAAGTATTTACCCGAAGATCATATCCAAAGGTTTGACGAAAAAGATAATTTTTGGGAAATGGGCGAAACTGGTCCTTGCGGCCCTTGTAGCGAAATACATTTTGATAAAACACCTGACAAGAGTGGTGCATCGTTAGTAAATGCTGGTTCTCCTGATGTTATTGAAATTTGGAATTTAGTATTTATTCAATATAATCGACTTCCAAGTGGCGAGTTAGAACCACTGAAAGCAAAACACGTGGATACAGGAATGGGATTCGAACGTATTGTTTCTGTTATCCAAGGCAAAAATTCAAATTACGATTCTGATGTATTTACTCCATTAATTAATAAAATATCAGAGCTTTCTGGGAAACCTTATCCAGCTGACTATTCTCATCCAGATGGAATTGCTATGAGAGTTATTGCTGACCATATCCGCACATTATCATTTGCTATTGCCGATGGTGCTTTCCCCAGCAATGAAGGGCGAGGTTATGTTCTTAGAAGGATTTTGAGGCGTGGCTCACGTTATGCAAGGAATCTTGGCTTCACCGAACCAATGATGTATAAATTACTCGATACCTTAATTGCAACAATGGGCGACACATTTCCAGAGATAGTAAAAGATAAAGCAACAATAGAACGTATTATTAAATCTGAGGAAGAGGCTTTCTTGGCAACACTTGAACGCGGTTTAGCCAAGTTTGATGAATTGGTTTCCAAAGATGATGTGCTAAATAATAAAATTATCAATGGGCGTGATGCATTCTTGCTTTATGATACTTTTGGTTTCCCATTAGATTTAACTGAGTTGATTGCTCGTGAACGCAATTTGCAAGTTGATGTTGATGGCTTCAATCAAGCTATGAAAGAGCAAAAGGATAGATCTCGTTCCGCTCAAAAGCATCATTTAGTAGAAACAATCAATACTGATGTTGATTTTACAACTGAATTTACTGGATATAGTGAGTTCCAATCTGAGGGAAAAGTTCTTTTTGTTGAGGGAAATAAAGTAATTTTGGACAGAACGCCTTTTTACGCTGAAAGCGGCGGACAAGTATCCGATACAGGCACTTTGATTATTTGTGGAACAACTTACAAAGTGGTTGATGTTGCAAAAATAGGAAATGCAAGAGTGCATATTTGCGATACAGATGTAGAGCAAGTCTTAGATTCCATTGCAATAGCAAAAGTAGATAAGATTAGACGTCGTAATATTATGAAAAATCATAGTGCTACCCATTTGGCTCACGAGGCTTTGCACCGAGTTTTGGGCCCGCAAGTTAAGCAAGCTGGTTCATTTGTAAATGATGAATACTTAAGATTTGACTTTAATCATTTCGAGAAAGTAAACGACAATCAAATACGTGAAATTGAAAATATAGTTAATCAGAAGATTCAAGAAGCAATTGAATTAGATATTCGCGAAATTCCACTTGAAGAAGCAAAATTAAATCCAAAGATAAAAATGTTTTTCGGCGACAAATATGGCGACATTGTTCGAGTAGTAACAATGGGTAGCGATTATTCTCTTGAGCTTTGTGGTGGCACGCACGTAAAAAATACAGAAGATATCGGGTTGTTTAAAATTGTTTCGGAAAGTTCTGTTGCTGCGGGTATCCGCCGAATCGAAGCAATAACCGCTGCTGGTTTTTCAAAGTATTTAGATAAATTATCAACAAAATATTCAGAATTGCAAAATGAAAAAGATTCTCTTTTAGAAAAAATTAAATTACAAGAAAAAGAACTTAGTTTGCTTAAGAAAGGTAGTCTTAAAGATAATATTTCAGCTGCACTCGAATCTGCTCGTAAGTTTAACGATATAAATATAATTTCTCTTTTCTTACAGAATGCAACTCTTGATGATCTGCGGGATTTGGGTGATGAATTACGAAATCAGGCTAAAGCAAATAGCATTGGAATATTAGCAAGTGTAGTTGAGGACAAGGCTCAGCTCTGCTGCGTGGTAACTGATGATATTAAAGGAACTTATCCAGCTGGCAAATTGGTTGGTAATGCAGCAAAATACCTTAATGGTGGCGGAGGAGGCAAGCCTCATTTAGCAACTGCAGGTGGCAAAGACACAAGCAAACTTCAAGATTTATTAGATAACTTTGAAAAAATAGCAATAGTGTAAAAATACAAATGGTTTTATTGATTCATTAATCTTATTAATATCTTTTATTACAAATAAAAAGAAAAGAAACGAATACAAGTTTATGAGTAAAGTTAAATTAACATACTGGCAAAGTGGTAAAGATTGGGTTGGTTTCTTGAATGATTATCCAGAAGAGATAACTGATGCCGATACTTTAGAAGAATTAATTGAAAAGTTAAAAGAATATTATTATCTTTATAATAATTTTATAAAAGATGAAACAACACACACTATAGAAATAGATGTGTAGATAACGAAAAGTTAAAATTAATTGTTTTTTTGAAATAATAGATTTTTCAAAACCAGCGAGCAAAATGATAAATATAAATTCTCTATTCGTGCCTGTATCATAAGTCCAACAAATTTCAAAATTGTCATTCCCGTGCAAACGGGGATCAATTTCCCCACGAATAAATTCGTGGGCTATGATTATTTGATCCTGCATTTTCAAATTTTCAAATTGAATTATATTGCTTCTTCCCGATAAATCGGAACTCGCAATGGCGCCGAACGCCCAACGCCCAACACCTTCGTGGAGATGACAGCAAAACTGACTTACGAGAGAATCACAAATCTTGATAATTGATAAAGAATAATTGCAATGATGGGCTATATTATTAATTAAAATGAAATTTTTTATTAATGTAGTCGTCAAAATGATTTTACGAAAACAATTTGATATACATATTAATATGAAAATACAAGATGATATTCAAGGGCTAAAATCACTATCGCAAGCAATTAAAACAATAAAGGCAGAAATTGGTAAAGTAATTGTCGGGCAAGAAGCAATAATCGACCAACTTTTAATGGCAATATTTGCAAAAGGGCATGTGTTGCTAATTGGTGTGCCCGGACTTGCTAAAACACTTTTAATTCGCACAGTTTCAGAAGCTTTGGACTTGCAATTCAGCCGTATTCAATTCACCCCCGACTTGATGCCCGGTGATATTACTGGAACTGAAGTAATCGAGGAAAATATCTCCACAAAGCAAAAATCATTCAAATTTATCAAAGGTCCCATTTTTGCAAATATAATTTTAGCAGATGAAATTAACAGAACTCCACCCAAAACTCAATCAGCATTATTGCAAGCTATGGAAGAGAAAGAAGTTACAGCTGCAGGCGAAACTTATAAATTAACGCCGCCTTTCTTTGTATTGTCAACGCAAAATCCGATAGAACAAGAGGGCACTTACCCATTACCCGAAGCTCAATTAGATAGATTTATGTTTAATGTTTGGTTGGATTATCCAACTTTGGACGAAGAAATTGAAATAGTTCGTTCCACAACAACCGAATATATTCCCGAAGTTAAAAAGGTCCTCGATGCCGCTCAAATTATTGAATTTCAGAATTTGGTTCGCCGTATTCCAGTTGCTGATAATGTGATAAAATTTGCGGTAGAATTGGTTCGTCAAACTCGTCCCGAAACTACAACAATGCAAATTATTAAGGATTTCTTGAGCTATGGTGCTGGTCCTCGTGGTTCTCAATACTTGATTCTTGGGGCAAAAGCAAGAGCCGCTTTGATGGGGAAAACTACTCCCGATATAGATGATGTTAAAGCGGTTGCAGTGCCTGTTTTGCGTCATAGAGTAGTTACGAACTTCAATGCAGAAGCCGAAAATTTGACATCAGAAAAGATAATAAGCCAAATTTTATCCAATATAAAGATTTAGTAAGTATTAGTTTTTAGATATTACTAAAACAAATAATCAAAATTAAGCAAAAAAAAGCAATTTAGATATTAATAATATTATGACTGAATTAACAATAGCCCGCTCGCACGAAATATTAAATAATGCAAAAACCAAGAAAGTTGCAATTGTTGGCGACTTGATGTTAGACATATTTTTTTGGGGAAATGTAAATCGTATTAGCCCCGAGGCGCCTGTGCCAGTAATTGAATTACTTAACGAAACTAATCATTTAGGCGGAGCGGCTAATGTTGCATCAAATTTGCAATCATTAGGGTTGGTACCAATTATGCTTGGAGTGCTCGGCAACGATTCATCAGGTAGGAATTTTTTGGAATTGTGCAAAGAACAGAATTTGGATATTTCTGGCATTTACATTGACAACAGTCGTCCCACAACTGCCAAAACAAGAATTATCGGCAATAATCAACATATTGCAAGAGTAGATAGAGAAGTTATTACTTTGATTGAAGATAACATTCAAAATTACTTTATGCAATATTTGAATTCGCAAAATGATTTAAGTGCAATAATTCTTGAGGATTATAATAAAGGCGTTTTGTCTGCAAAATTGATTAGGGAAATTATTAATTTTGCAAATGATAAAGGTATTTTTATTGCGGTTGACCCTAAACAAGATAATTTTTTTGAATTTAAAAATGTTGATTTATTCAAGCCAAATAAAAAAGAAGCAAGCAAAGCCCTCGAAATCTCAATTAATAATAAAACAAGTTTGATGGAAGCGGGCGAAAAACTTCTCACAAATCTAAATGCTCGAAATGTTATGCTCACTTTGGGGAGCGAGGGAATGATTTTATTCCAAAATACAGGCGATACTTATTCGGTGCCCACTCGTGCCCGTCAAGTTGCCGATGTATCGGGTGCGGGCGATACTGCCATTGCAACTTATACTGCAGCAGCAATTGGAAATGCCAATCCTGTGGAAGCTGCATCAATGGCAAATTTTGCTTCTGGTGCTGTTTGTGAACAGCCTGGTGTAGTGCCAATCACTCCCGAAACGCTTATTTCTACCATTCAACGAAATGGAACAAAAGTAATTTTGTAATTGTAATCAAAGTGATTAATTTAATTCCTTTAGTAATCTTCACTCACAACTGAAAGCATTGTGCAGCCTCTTTCTTTAAGCTCAACTTTTCTAACTATTACCGCTATTTTGATAAGTATATATAATAAATGTATATATTTACAATGAATTTTCGATAATTTTTTTATGTATTCCAAGAAAAACAAGAAAAAGAATTTTTTTTTCCAGATTTATTTGTGATTATTAACAAAAACTAATAGTTTGTATTATTATTTTTTGTAATTTTGTAATCTTATTTAAAAACAAAATTAGAAAACTGATGTTTTCGATGGATAGTTTACGAAAACTATTATAAAAATTTCCGATTTTCAACAATTTTGAAGATATTTTTAAATAAATATCAAAAAAGAATAGAAAATTAAGAAAAAAAGCAAAAATAATTTGGCTATGTGGAAAAGTTTTTATAATTTTGTAAGCTCTATCGGGAACATAATTTAAATTTATAGCATTATAGGAGTAATTGTGCCGACAATTAGTCAATTAGTAAGAAAAGGAAGACAAAGGCCAGTATATAAAAGCAAGTCGCCCGCATTGGATTCATCTCCACAAAGGAGAGGTGTGTGTACAAGAGTGTATACAACAACGCCAAAGAAACCTAATTCAGCATTGCGTAAAGTAGCAAAGGTAAGATTGTCAACCAAGTTTGAAGTGATTGCATATATTCCTGGAGAAGGACATAATTTGCAAGAGCACTCAATAGTGTTTGTACGCGGTGGTAGAGTAAAAGACTTGCCAGGCGTAAAATACCATATTGTTAGAGGAACAGCAGACACTCAAGGAGTGGATAAGCGTAAACAAGGAAGATCCAAATACGGTTCCAAGAAGAAAAAAGTAGCAGCACCAGTTAAAGGTAAAAAATAATTAAAGTGGTAAGCAAACAATGAGAAAGAAAAGAGCAGAAATAAGAAGAATAACTCCAGATTCCAAATATAACGATATTATGGTATCAAAGTTAATCAATTATATGATGTTGAAAGGCAAAAAAAGCACATCAACCAAAATTATTTACGATGCTTTTGATATAATTGCAGAAAAATTAAAGGAAGAGCCATTAGAAGTATTCAAAAAGGCAATTTCCAATATTTCTCCAGTTATCGAAGTACGTTCAAGAAGAGTTGGTGGCGCTACTTATCAAGTGCCAGTAGAAGTAAAAGAGAATCGGCGAATTGCTTTATCATTGCGTTGGTTGCGTAATTATTCACGTGCCCGTAAGGAAAAGACAATCGCAGCAAAATTGGCGTCCGAAATTATTTCGGCTTCCAAAGGTGAAGGCTCGGCTTTCAAGAAAAAAGAAGATATCCATAGAATGGCAGAAGCTAACAAAGCATTTGCTCATTTCCGTTGGTAGTATTAATGTGTTCTTTGAAAATTAGAAATTAGAGCAATGGCGAGAGCAGTTCCAATACCAAACATTCGTAATATCGGTGTTATGGCTCACATTGATGCTGGTAAAACAACCACTACCGAGCGAATTTTATTTTACTCGGGCTATCTTCATAGAATAGGAGAAGTGGACGAAGGCACAGCATTTATGGATTATATGGAGCAGGAGCGAGAAAGAGGAATAACAATTCAATCCGCTGCTGTAACTACATTTTGGAACGGCTATCAAATTAATATAATCGATACGCCCGGGCACGTCGACTTCACAAGTGAAGTTCAGCGTTCGCTAAGGGTCCTCGATGGGGCAATTGCAGTATTTTGCGCTGTTGGTGGTGTTGAACCACAATCAGAAAGAGTATGGCGCCAAGCTGACGAGTTTAAAGTACCACGCATAGCATATGTGAATAAACTCGATAGAATGGGTGCTAATTTCGACCGGGTTCTCTCTATGATTAGAGAGAAACTATCTGCAAACCCCATTGCAATTCAAATTCCGATGGGTGCCGAAGAAAACTTCGAAGGCATCATCGATCTCATCAAAATGAAGGCTTACTTCTTTGATCCGGGAAAATATGGCGCAGAATATGAAATTTCAACAATACCAGAAAAATATAACGAATTAACAAATACAAGTCGCTCGACTATGCTTGAAAAAGTTGCAGAGCTTGATGATAATTTACTTGAAAAATATCTCTTGGGTGAAGAGTTTACCGAAGAAGAAATTAAAGTAGCATTGAGAAAAGGAACACTATCTAATAAATGTGTGCCTGTTTTTTGCGGCTCTTCTCTCAAAAATGTGGGAGTACAACCTCTCATTGATGGAGTAATTGATTATTTACCTTCGCCTGCTGATATATCCTCTGTAATTGGATATGATGCTAAAGACCACGATAAAATGATAAATGTAGAATTGAATGATGAACAATCTTTAACTGCATTGTCATTTAAAGTGATTAGCGACCCGTATCTGGGCAGATTAAATTTTGTGAGAATCTATTCTGGAATACTTAAAGTAGGTCAAGCTGTAGAAAATGCTTCTTTGTTCAAAAAAGAGAAATTGAGTAAAATCTTCAGAGTTTATTCGAATAAAAGAGAGGAAATTCCCGAAGCATATTCAGGTGAAATTGTTGCAATTCCACAAATGAAATTTACTTCAACAGGCGATACTCTTTGCACAGATAATATGATTGTTTATGATAAAATTAGGTTTTTAGAACCAATGATTGATATGTCGCTCGAAGCACGCACATTAGCCGACCAAGAGAAACTTCTTGTAGCATTAGGCAAGTTTATGGACGAAGACCCAACTTTCCGTTATAAATTTGATGAAGAAAGCGGACAAATTATCATTAGTGGTGTAGGCGAATTGCAATTGGAAATAGCAGTTGATAGATTGAAGCGAGAGCATAATTTAGACACTCGTGCAGGAAAACCACAGGTTTCGTATCGCGAGACTATTACAAATAATATTATCGAAGAATATCGTTACGAAAAAGCACACGGAGGAAAAAATCAAGTTGGTGCTGTGAAAGTTGCACTCGAACCCAATGAGAATAATGCTGGTAGCGAAGTTGTGAATGAAGTTACTAATGCAAAAATTCATAAGTTGATTTTGGAAGCTGCTTTAAATGGTTTAAAAGATTCATTGCAAATGGGAATGCAAGGCTTCCCGCTTGTTGATGTTAAAGTTAAATTATTAGATGTGGAATACACCGAAAATATAACGACTGAGTTAGGAACTAAGATTGCGGCATCTAATGCAGTAAAAGAAGCATTAAGAAAAATCGGCACAGTAATGTTAGAACCAATTTTCAAAGTTGAAATTGTCTCTCCCGAACAGTATGTAGGAGATATAATTTCAGATTTGAATTCAAGGAAAGGACGAATAAATTCACTCGATGCTAAGGGAAATTTGCAGATAATTGATGGTCAATCGCCATTGTCTAATTTATTTGGTTATGTAACAGCGCTTCGTTCGCTATCGCAAGGAAGGGCAAGTTACACAATGACATTTTCACACTATAGTCAAATATAGGTAAGTTAGTAAAGTTGAAAGTTAGTAAAGTTAAAAGTTTATAAAGTTGAAAGTTTATAAAGTTGAAAGTTTATAAAGTTGAAAGTTTATAAAGTTGAAAGTT
>DYLM01000020.1 GCA_020722095.1 Chloroherpeton thalassium | reverse complement strand
AAAGTTCATAAAGTTAAAATGAGATGAAATTGGTTCTTTCGTCCTCACCCTAAATCCCTCTCCATAAATCTACGCATTACCCACAATTCACTAAGAAGAATTGTGGATTTTATTTTATTAAAGCTTCGAAAAGAATCTCTACGGGGTGTTCAACGTGTTTATCGGTGTTTTGACTTATTTGATGGCGGCACGAAACGCCATTTGCGGACAAGAGTTCGTCATCTTTTATTCCTCGCACATAAGGTAATAATAATGACTCGCCAATCTTTTTGGATAATTCGTGAGTTTTTTCTTCGTATCCAAATGCTCCAGCCATTCCACAACAACCTGCGTTGATTTCAACAACTTTGTAGTTCAATGGAATTTGAAGCATATCTACGAGACTTTTTGATGAAGCCAATGCTTTATGATGACAATGCGTGTGTAAATGAATAGTTTTTTCTTGTTCAGTAAATAAATTCCGCGAGATTTTGCCTGCGTTGTATTCAGCAACAATAAATTCATCGAGCATATAAGTATTGTTGGATAATTTATAAGCTGTATCCCTTAATTTATCATTCACAAGCTCGGGATATTCATCTCGGAAGGATAAAATAGCAGATGGTTCCAAACCAACGAGCGGCGTTTTCTCGGAAATAATCTTTGATAACAACTTAACATTCTTTGTCGCCACTTGTTTTGCTTTCTTAATCAATCCTTTTGATAAATAAGTCCGTCCACTTTCAATATGGTTGGGTATAACAACATTATATCCCAATTGACGAAGAAGTAAAATCGCTTTAATACCAATATTTGCCTCTTGATAATTAATAAATTCATCTGCAAAAAGATAAATCGTCCTTTGTTCAGTCTCCATATACTCATAATTATTCTGCCAAAAATTTACAACAGATTGTCTGGAGAATTGTGGAAGCTGTGCGTTGGGCTCAAAATGTAGCATCTTCAATAATTTCTTCTTTATGAAGGGTTGTCTTAAAAGAAAGTTGAAAGTAACAGGAAACTGGGACAATAATTTATTAATTAATGGCAAATAAGCGACAAGTAAAGTGCTTAGTGGAATCTTATTGTTGTCGTAATAATGCTGTAGAAACTCTGCTTTTAACTTTGTAATGTCTACATTAGAAGGACATTCGCTTTGACATGCTTTGCAGGACAAGCAATAACTAAGAATTTCCAAGAGATTTTCATCATCGAAGGGATTATTCTTAGTTGAATTCAAGAGAATTTCCCTTAAAGCATTTGCTCTTGCTCTTGTAGACAAGGATTCGTCAAGAGTTGCCCGATAACTTGGACACATATTTCCTGGAAAATCATTCGTTTTGCGGCATTCGCCCGAGCCGTTGCATCGCTCAAGACTATGGAAGAACCCATTATCCTTTGTATAATCAAAATATGTCTTCACGTTGAATTGATTATGCTTTGGATTGAAGCGTAAATTTGTATTCATCGGCGGAACATCAATAATCTTTCCTGGATTAAGAATCCCGTTGGGGTCAAAACGCTTTTTAATCAATTGGAAAAGATGATAAATCTCTTCACCGAACATAAATGGTATTTGTCCGCCACGCAAACGTCCATCACCATGCTCCCCGCTCAACGAACCACGATACTTTTTGACGAGAACAGACATAATATCCAATACTTTTTTATATGCGTTAGTTCCTTCCTGCGTCTTAATGTTTATAACGGGATGAAAATGCAATTCACCGCTACCTGCGTGGGCGTATGTTATAATCTTTATCCCTTCATTATTCATTGCGTTGAGGATATCGCGAGTGTAGTTGGGCAAATCATAAATATCAACTGCCGAATCCTCAATTACGGTTACGGATCTTTCATCACCGGTGAGGTTTTGGAGAAGTCCGAGCCCTGCTTTCCGAACCTCCCATATTTGATTAATATCATTTCCCTTTATAACGGGAAAGTGATATCCGAGATTACGTTGCTTGAGCAAGGAAATAATATTTGTAATTGCCTCATCGAGGAGCAAATCGGATTCACGAGCAAACTCGATGATGAGAATAGCCTCTGGATCTCCCGAAATAAACGACCGGTTGCGGGATTGAGTAGGATTGGTCTTTGAAAGATCGAGCACGTTTCGGTCAATAAGCTCCGAAGCTCCCGCACCGCTCTCCACAGCCAATATATTTGCCTCTAAAGCCTCGTAAATATCATTAAAATGCACTGCAACAACACCTGTGTTGGACGGAGGAAGCGGCACAAGCCCGAGTTTAATCTCAGTAATGAACAGCAAAGTTCCCTCGCTCCCTGCAACGAGCTTTGATAAATTAAATTTATTGCTTGTGTTGGGCTCAAAAAAGTCTGAATCTAAGAGAATATCCACAGCATATCCGTGATTCCTCCGTTTAACTGATGGCTTTGGAAATACGTCCCGTATTTTCTGCTGTAAATCTCCATCACCAAGCAATTCTTTGAAGTAAAAATATAATTGCATCTCAGGAGAATTATCAGTGTTATCCAATTCCTTCACAGAAATCTCCTTGAAATGAACAGGAGTTCCATCAGCCAAGTAACCTTTCACCTCAAGGATATGGTCGCGTGTGCTACCATAAATTGGAAAATGACTACCGCAGGAATTATTTCCAACCATTCCACCCAAAGTATTGCGGTTTGAAGTGGAAGTTTCAGGTCCCCAGAATAAATTGAGAGGTTTTAACTGCTGATTTAAATAATCGGGAATAACACCTGGTTGAACCCTTACCCATTTTTCTTCAACATTTATTTCAAGGATGTCGGTCATATATCTTGAGACATCAACAACAAGTCCGTTGCCTACAACTTGACCCGCAAGTGAAGTGCCACCACCTCGGGGAATTATCGGAATTTTATTTTCATAAGCAATTTTTAATAAGTTCTGAATTTCTTGCTCATTTTTGGGGTAAATCACTCCAAGTGGCTTTTCTGAATAATCAGAAGCATCTGTGGAATAAATAATTCTATGTAATTCATCAAAATGTATCTCGCCAACATTGTTTCCAGCGAATTTATCTATTAAGTTCATTCTAATAATCAGTAAAAAAAATAAGTACAAATTTATAAAATGTAATTCAATTAATTCGTTTATATAGTTTATTAAAATTTTATTTTTCTTAATTTGCATAAAAATTAATTTTAAAACTAATGAATCTAACAAAATTTTTCTTTATAGCCTTATTTTTATTATCTCCAATTATTGCTTTCTCTCAAGAATATATAAAAGTTCCTGATACAATACTTGTTCATAATGGAAAGAACTACAAATTACCAATTTATGCCAATTTAAACCTTGACGAAGTTAATAGTATTACTGTAAAATTCAATTATTCCTATTCCTTAATTGATATAAAGAGCGTACAGACTTCAGAAAACACAATTATGTCGGGGCAAAATCCAACATACAATATAAATGTAGTTAATAAAGACACTGCTGAAATTATTATATCATCTGAAAGTATAAACAAAAGTGGAAATTCTGTTCTGTGTTATATTGAATTAGAAACATTGTATGGACTTGATTCATCAGCGTTTTTCAATCCAATAGAAATAAAAATTAATAACGAAATAAAAGATAGTGTGAATTTAATTCCCGCCCAAATTAAAGTTGGTTATGCATTGGAACCTATAATCAAGGAAGGGATTTCCAAAGTATATCCTAATCCATTTGATGGTTATTTGATGGTTGAATTTGGAATTGAAAATCCCACTAAATTAGATTTTGGAATTTATTCTTCCCTTGGTCAAAATGTTATGACACTGCCAAACCAAAGCGGTTTAAATTACACCTTTTTTGATTCGAAAGGAAAAAAAATAGACAATCCAATAAATTACGAGTTCGCAAAAGGTTATTACAAATTGGAAGTTAAAGCAATTCCATGGGAATTTTCATCTGGGCTATATTTTTTACAATTAACAACAAAAAGTGGTTTATTTAATATTAACTTACTGCATATAAAATGACAAATAAAATATCAATATTATTATTCATATTCTTGATTAATTTGGGTTTTCTGAATGCACAGAATATTCAAAGCGAACAAATAGACACTTTACAATCAAGAAATCAATTAAATGAAAAATTATCTTTAAAAAATCCAGAAGGTCAAGAATTTTGGCTTTGTTTTATGCAAAATTACAAGTCAACTGACAATAATAAGGATAATTCATTAATGTTGGAATTATTCATTACATCAGAAGAAGATGCCAATGTAACGATTGAATTACAAGCATTGAATTATTCGAAAAAAATAAAAGTTCCTGCCTTAACTGTTCAAAATATAAAATTATCCCCATTAGCAGAATTGATGAGTAGTGAAATTGTTGAACACGGAATGGGCGTGCATATCACCGCCGATGTTCCAATATCAGTTTATGGACTTAATCGCAGACATCAAACTACTGATACATATTTAGGTTTGCCAACATCTGTATTAGGTAAAGAATATAGAATTATGTCCTTTACTATGAGCAGTCCGTTAATGCCCGAATTTGCTATTGTTGCAACAGAGGACAATACGACTGTATCCATAATTCCAAAAGTGGAAACATTAGGAGGACGAAAAGCCAATCAAATGTTTAGTGTTAAGTTAAATAAAGGCGATGCTTATCAAGTTATTGCAAAGCCAAGCGGATTATTCTTTGATAAAATTGATTTTACGGGGACTAAAATTATATCGGATAAACCAATTTCAGTATTTGGTGGTCATCAATGTGCTTATGTTCCTGCCCCACCTCCCGTAATTACTGCTTGCAACCACTTAGTTGAGCAAATTCCACCAACATCTTCGTGGGGACAACACTATTTTATCGGCAAATTGCAAAAAAGGTCAAAATATACTTGGCGAGCTTTAGCTGACTTAGATTCTACAAAGTTATTTGTTAATTCTAAATTAGTAAAGATATTAAAAGCTGGCGAAACTTATGAAGCTCAAGAAAAAGAAGATATTCAAGTTAAAGCTGATAAGCCTATTTTAGTTTCACAATATTCGCAAGGTTATAAAAATGGTGATTCTATCGGTGATCCTTGTATGATTCTTATTAGTCCAACTCAACAATTCCTCAGAAGATATAGATTTGCTACGCCCGTGAATGGTTTCTGGGAGCATTTTGTTTCGGTAGTTGTTCCAACTAAAGCAATTAACACAATTCGGCTTGACGACAAACCTATCGACTCCTCTTTATTCCGACAAATTGGTATTACAAGATATTCAATTGGCACAATAAAAGTACCTTATGGAACTCATTCATTAATTGGAGCAATGCCATTTGGTATGTATTCTTATGGATTTGGTTATTCTACAGATGGTTTTGATGCTTATGGAACTATGGGCGGTCAATCATTTATTGAATGGGAGCCTGCTTTGGATACTTTGGCACCACTTGTCGAACTTAAAGTTCAGAACAATTCAATAAACGGTATTGCAAGTGATGACCGAGATGACGATACAGGAATAGATAGGCTTGAACTTATAGAAAATGAAAATTTTGATTTATCATCACCTAAATTTGCTTCGGGTGTTCCTCAAATAAATTTCAGTTTAAACCCATTGGCACAATCTGCAGCGAGAGCTGTGCTAAGAGTAAGTGACTTATCCCTGAACGAAAGTATTTATACAATTTGTTACCAGTTTGATAATACTCAAGGGAAGTTTGTTTATTCAATTTCGGAAGGTGCAAAAGCAGAATGTGATGTAATTGATGGTACTCAATTGGGTTTATTCTGGTCGCCTTCTCTTGTTCTTCATAATGCAAATTTCACTACTTCGGGCGAAGTAAATTCTCAAATACTACTCACTCCGCGTGAATTAGGAAAATTTAATAGTGCAAGTTCTATCAATAATGCTTTGGGAGTCTCGATAACTCATAAAATTTTCAATAACTTATATGGAACGGGAAAGTTAGTTTTCGAAAAATATAATGGTATTCTCGAAGCCCCCGATTTATCTATCGGTTCAACCCGAAATCCTGAAACAAATGAACTTGAACCATATCAAGAAGGTAGATTTTTAAAATTAGATAATAGTTATGCCTCTTTGGAATTACAAGGTGATTATAGATTTGCAAGTATGTTTTATGGAATTTTTGGAACTTCATTAACGATGGCTTTTAGCAAAACAATTTCGTATGAAACTAAAATCTTACAACCAAGTTATTTGGAATTTCCTATTCCATTAAAGAGGCAACTTTCAGATAGTT
Organism: Chloroherpeton thalassium; assembly: GCA_020722095.1. GTDB lineage: Bacteria > Bacteroidota > Ignavibacteria > Kapaibacteriales > UBA2268 > GWF2-33-9. The sequence continues at coordinate 20,798 of DYLM01000020.1, read as the reverse complement.
ATCCAACTGAATTAAGTTCACTTAAATCATTAAATATCGGAATTTACGGAGGATTAGGCATAACTTATCCAATCAAATACAATTTATCTATTTTCTTTGAATCGTATTATAAATATTATCCATCAAGTATTATTGATGATGGAGACTGGAATATTTCACGATTTTCACTTCTGTTTGGTGCAAAATATGTATTAAGCAATCAATCACTTTGGTAATTTTGTAGAAATGTATGAATAAGGTAATTTCAATATTTAGGAAGGAAATCTTAACCGAATTTCGGTCTCGCCATTCTGTAAATACAATTCTACTTTTTATTCTTACTTCAGTTGCTATGGTAGCAATAGCTCAATCCAACAATATTATCAGCAATGAGACAAGTGCTGGTTTGTTGTGGATAATAATTTTCTTTGGTTCAATGGTTGGCTTATCCAAAGTGTTTATTGCAGAGGAAGAAAAAGGAACCTCCCTATTATTGCAGTTGATTTCCAATTCACATTCAGTATATTTAGGCAAATTGCTTTATAATATTTTACTTAGTTTGTTTATTAACTTATTTTCGGTTGGCTTATTCTTTTTATTTGTTGCTCATAACTCACTAAAATCAGGAGATTTACTAATACTAACTATTTTAGTTTCTTCAATTGCAATCGCTACTACAACAACAATAATTTCTGCAATTATCGCCAAAGCCAACTCGAAAAACGCCTTATTCCCAATATTGTCATTTCCAATTTTATTGCCAATAATCAAATTAGGAATTGATTTAACAGTCGCTTCTTATTATGGAACAACACTTGGAGAAATATTAAAAGACTTACAAATGATTATCGCATACATTGGCATAATTGGTTCAGTTTCTTATTTGCTTTTCGAAATAATTTGGAATGAATAATGAGAATTTTTAATGCAATATGGATTTTAACTTTTTTGAGTGTTATCTTATTAGCAAGTTGCCAAAGCGGACTAAATCCCGAAATCCAAAAAGATAGCAAACTATTGGGGAAATTGATATTCACCTCGGGACGTGCATCATTTCCTCCAAAAGATTCAATCAAGGATATGCGAGTGGTTGCCTTCAAAACTTATCCACCAACTAACGTTGTTGCCGATGTGCTTACAGGCAATGCATTCTTTACAGATGAAACATTGGATTACTCAAAGGATACTGTTGATTTTGAAATCACTATTCCCAATCCACCAGTTGAATTACATTATATAGTTGCTGGTTATCAATATGGCTCGATAATGGAATGGCGAGTAATTGGCGTTTATCACAAAGGAACAGATTCGATAACTTCCTTAAAAACTGAAAAAGGAAAGAATTATGAAATTGAAATTTTCGTTGATTGGAACAACTTACCTCCACAACCTTTCTAATATTATGAAGCTTAGCACTTACTTATTTTTGATTTTGTTAGCATTTACTCAATCGGTATTTCCTAATCAAGAAGTAATCTTTAAAGGCAAAATCACAGATATTGAAACTCAAAAGCCCATAAGTGGCGTATCTATTAGTGTTAGAAATACTAATTATGGAACTTATTCTGATAAAGAAGGTGCATTTTATCTCAAAATTCAAGCTGAACCTAATCAACATATTTTTCATTTGCAATTTTCGCATATTTTATACCAATCTAACAAATTAATAATTGGCAAAGAAAATTCAAATATTATTGAAGTTCATCTTAAACCAAAAATTTTCCAAACTCCGGATGTAATTATTTCGGCTAATAAAAGATCTCAAAGCATTCAAGAGGTTTCTAATTCAGTGATGATAATTGATAAAAATCAAATTCAATTATCAAGTAGTTTCGAGCTTGAAAAGTCGCTTCAAAATGTCCCAGGAATTGAAGTAAATGATGAAACAATCAGTATTCGTGGTTCTGATGGATTTGATTTCGGACTTGGTTCTCGCTCTCTACTTTTAGTTAATGGTTTGCCATTGATGAGCGGGGATAATGGTGATGCCAAGTTGAATTTAATCCCACCAACAATTATCAATAATATTGAAATTGTAAAAGGTGCTGGTTCTGCCCTTTATGGTAGTAATGCAATTGGTGGAATAATCAACATTAACACTAATTTTGATGGCATTCCTCAAGGCTCAAAATTTAATATCATCTCAGATTTTGGTTTATATACCGACCCAAAATACAAACAATGGAAATTGCCCGATGCTCCACATAAAGAATCTCAAATTGGGTTGAATTACACTTTTTCAAATTCAAAATTACTTGCATCAATTAATGCTACAATAAGCCAAGACGAGAGTTATAGAATGTATGATGATGCTAAAGATTTAGGAGTATTCAGTCAATTTTCCTATAAATTCAATAAATCTACAATTAATACTATTTTACTATTCCAATCCACCGACCGAGCCGACTGGGTTTATTGGAATAGTTTAGATAGTGCTACTTTGCCACCAACTAATACAGATTTAGATACGAGAATATTCTCCAATAAATCAATGCTTGGTTTGAATTATGATTACTTTTTGAATAAGAATATCTTCTTAAACCTAAAATCAAGCGTCTTATACACTCAGTTTTGGAATAATTTGGAGCAAACTGATACTGATTTTCGTTCTTCAGATGCAATTTCTTCAACTGTTGATTTGCAATCCAACATCAATATCTTTGCTAACTTGCTTCTGACGTCAGGCATAAACTTTACAAACAATAGCGTTACATCATTTTCTTATGGCGATAGAAATCAATTTATTTCTGCATTTTATAGCCAATTTGAATTTAAACCAATTAGGCAAATTATTACTACTTTGGGCGGAAGGCTTGACTATGAATTAACTGAAAATAAGTCAGGAGCAACTACTTTCTCACCAAAATTTGGATTAACTTATTTGCCAAATAATGATTTTCGTATCAGATTATCACTTGGAAAAGGATTTCGAGCTCCTTCAATAGCTGAAAGGTTTGCTTCTGTTTCATTCCAAGGATTTTCTGTGATTGAGAATCCCGATTTAACATTTGAGGAAAGTATGAGTTACGAATCTGGTATTACTTACCAAAATACACATATTGTGCCCTTTGAAATCGAATTTTCGGGCTTTTACACTCGCTACTGGAATCTAATTGAACCGAGTTTTGTAAATCAAACCTACACAACAATTCAATTTATCAATTTAGTAGATGCAGAAATAAGTGGATTAGAGGGTAGCGTTAAGTTATTAATTTTGCCAATTCTGCCTTTATCTGTTTCTTATACTTACTTAAACCCAATCGACTTATCAGACAATCAAATTCTGAAATTTCGCTCACGAAATCACATAAACGCAAATATCAGCTTTTTGACACATTACTTTTCGGCAGGATTGTCTTTCAGATATTCCAGCAAAGTTGAAAGAATTGATGATGCTCTGGTTGTGCAAGTTAAAGATGCTCAAGAGCGTGTGGATATGAAAGTGTTTGATTTTAATATTAATTTGAAATACAACAATATATTTACTGCTCAAGATGAAGTAATATTCAAGTTAAATGTTTATAATTTGCTTGATTATTACTACACATATATGGTTGGAAATCTGGCTCCGACAAGGCTAATTAGCTTTGGGATTGATTATCATTATTAATTATTCTTCAACTCCAATTGGAAGTATAATTTCAAATTTTGTGCCTTTATTTTCCTGACTAACCACTGAAATTGTGCCTTTATTTTTTTCAACAAATTCCTTGCACAGAATCAAACCTAAACCCGTACTTGGTTCTCCTTCTGTGCCTTCGCGGGATACTTTTTCGTCAATTTTAAATAGTTTCGATAGAAGTTCTTCGCTCATTCCAATTCCAGAATCTTGAATAACTATTGACACAAAATTATCGTAAACTTTTTTCCCTTCAAGGATTATTTTCCCATTGTGAGGAGTAAATTTTATTGCATTTGATAATAGATTACGGACAACAGATTGTAACATATTCAAATCGCAATAAGTTGAAAGGTTCTTATCTACGTGTTTAGAGATTTCGATTTGTTTCTTTGTTATTGCTTCGTTATAAATATTAAGGGACATATCTACAACACTTTCAATTACTACATTGGTTGGTTCAACAATTATCACATCTCGTTGCAACCTTGACCAATTCAGAAGATTCTCCATTAAAGAATAAAGAGTATCAGCAGATTTATAAAGCATCTCAGAAATTTCCAATAATTCTTCTTTCGTAAATTCACTTGATTGTTCTGTAACCATTTTTGTCAGACCAAGAAATGAACCAATAGGACCTCGTAAATCGTGGGCAATAATAGAAAAGAACTTATCTCGTTCTTTGAGTGAAGATTCTAATTTTTTATTACTTTCTGATAATTCTTCCTCTTTGTTTATTAATTGTTCGTTAAGAATAATCATTTCATAAGCTCTTTCCTCCATAATCTGATGATTTATCTGCATTTCCTCATTTCTGGTTTGATAAAGATCTTTTAATTCGTTAAGTTCTTTAATATAATCATTTAGTTCTCTAACATTATTCTTTAATTGATTTTCGTAATCCCTCATCTGATTTACAAGGAACATTTCTTTAAATATTGTAGAAATATGTATTGCAATGTCTAATAAATTATTTATTTTTGTTTGATTCCAATCAACTTTATGTCTATTCTCAAATCTAATCACACCAACAACAATATTGTTGATTCGAATTGCAATATCAAGTTTACTTGCAACTTCCTTTGTGGGACTTTCTTGGTTGTTCTCTAAAAGATTAATGAAATTTTCAAAAATAAAATAACCTTTATTATCAAGCTGTGCAATGTAATCAACAGGATTAGGAACAGAAATTTTTTCTGTGTCCAAATATGGCAAATCTTCTGGATTAATTGAATAAATTTTATTTAAAGTATATGCTGAATCAATATCGAAATATGATATTCTAAAAGTATTATAAAATTTGAAAATTTCATCAATAATTTTTGTAAGTAATTGCTCGTTAGTAATTTCGCTTTTATCAATAGCCAATATGTTATTGATAATTACTAATTTATTTTGATTTTCTAAAAGTGATTTTTCAAAATTTTTCTTTTCAGTAATATTGATAGAAAAACCAAAAGTTCCTATGGGCTTTTGCTGGTCGTTTAAAACTGGGTTTTTATAAGTCATTACCCATTCTTCTTGCCCATTGAAGAGCACCTTTTCTTCAAAATGTAGAGACTTCTTCTGATCAATGACTATTTTGTCGTCATCTTGGTATTTTTTGGCAAACTCTTTGGGCCATAATTCAAAATCTGTGTAATTGATAATTTCTTTTCTTGATTTGCCCGAATACTCACAAAAATGATTGTTTGCATATAAGTATTTACCATCTAAATCTTTAATCCAGACTAAAATTGGCGAATTATCAAAAATTGCAAACCTGTTATAAATACTAAATAATTCTCTGTAATTAACTGGTTGATCATCGCTCATAGGCGGCTCCTAATTTTACTTTTGAGAAAAAGAATGTGAAACAAGTAAATTTGTTTGATCAATTATATGATTTATATCATAATTATCAGACTGAACAACGTATTCTATTAGATGCCAAACTCCTCCAATAAGGAAATGAACGGCACATTCGGGGATAAGTTGGGGATGAAATACTCCTTTTTGGATACCTTGGGAAATAATTGATTTTAGAATTGACTTAAATCGATTAGTGGAATTGGTTAGATTTTCATAATTTGGGTCGTTCCAGAATGCAAATTCTTGCAAAACAATCTTTGCAATTTCTTTGCGATTATTGGCTAAAAGAATTATTTGTTTAGAACATTCAAATAACTTTTCTTTCTCGTCTAATTCGTTATTTTGGGAGATTTCTTCAACTTCATTAGCAAGAATAGTCCAAATTTGAACCATCAACTCTTTTAAAATTTGATCCTTGTTTTCAAAATATAAGTACACAGTGCCTGTGCCAATGCTACATTTCTTGGCAATTGTGCTAATTTTTGAATTGTAAAATCCTTGTTGTGCAAATACCTTTGCACTAACAGAAAGTATTAGATCTCTTTTTGATTTATCGTTCATTTGCTAATTTTACAAAATGCATTTCTTTAATCTTCTAAATTAAGAAATTTAAATTGAAAAATAAATGTTTTATTATCAATAAATTTGATTTTTTTTAATTTTAATGAATTTAATTCATTTTAATAAAAATTCAAAGAACCTATTTCGCTTGTTTTTTTAAATATATTTTTTTTTCTTTGGGAATAACGTAATTTTTTGCTAATTTTGACGTTTAAATATTATTGAAATTAATTATTTATTAACAATTTTAAATGTAAGGTGATTTATGAAAAAATTAATTACTCTTCTATTAATTGTACTTTTTGCAAAGATAAATACATTTGCAATTGATATTTCACAATTAAATTTACCAAAATCAATCATATTAGATGAACCAAAAGATTTGAACTTACCCAAAAATCAAGTTGCAAAACCCGTCTATGTTATCTTTGACAATTTCGTTGCTAATGATAAGAATAACGAAGGGGTGGTAATTTCCAATCTGTTCGATTTATGCTACTATGATATATATCAGAAATATCCAACTCCAGATTACAATTACAACTCTTTTATGTTGAGGACTTCATACAGCGATGCGTTCTTTTCTCAATATAATATCACAGATTTTGATGTTGCTATTTTTCCATTAGGTGAATATCCATTAAATGCTACTACAAATGGTGGTATTAAAGTAATTGATAAAATTAACGAAATGCTTGATGCAGGCAAAAGAGTAATGGTGATTGGAAGACGAATTATGCTTTGGGCATTTGTTAACGTACAAGGTTTAGAAGATGGTAAAGATCCAGTTGTTATCGATTTCCTCACAACCAGTTTAGGTATTAATAAAGATAGTACTGGTTTTTTGGATTTACAAATGGGAAATAGTTGGAGACCTTTCCACATTAAAAGTATAGAAGAAAATCCAACAACAAAAGGTTATGATATGTATTGCAATGTTGGCTATGGAAGAAATGTAGAACCCCAATTACCAATCATATTCCAAAATTTCATAGATGTTTTTCAATTGAATAAAGTTGATGGTATTGTAGGGACAACTTGGTTAGATCAATATCTTGCAATTGGACACGATAATAAATTAGCAGTTACACACGAATTTCCTTATGGTCGTTTTATGACTGGCTTGTCAGCACAAATTGGCGATGGCAAAATGACACTTTGGACATTTGCTCCTGATGTTGCCGCAGCAACAGAAATGGAATATTTCTTCAATTACGAAAAATTTTCAATGGATTGGTTTACTTTAGATTTACCTAAACCAATTCCTTGGATTGAATTCGAAACTTCATTGGTCGATTTTGGCGAGACATTGCCCGAATCTGAAAAATTCAAAGAATTAAGATTTAGAAATTACAGTACAAAACCATTTGATATTACAAAAATCTACACTGACGAATGGACTGAAGAAGGAATATTTACTATAGTGGAAAAACCAACTTTGCCTTATACAATGCAACCCGGAGAAGTTCAAAAAGTTAAAATAAAGTTCCGACCAACTGAAGAAGTGGAATACGAAGAACAGTTAGTTTTCGAAACTACTGCTCAAAATGGCTCTACTAAAGCAATAATTCTGCAAGGTATTGGAGGCAAAGATGCTCCAACTGGTCCAGAAATCACAGTGCAATCAGAGCCATTCAATTTTGGTATTGTTGATATTGGATCTACTGTAATTAAAGATTTTACTTTCGAATCCTCAGGAACAGCACCATTAATTGTAAATAAAATTGAATTTACACAAAATGATGATCTTGTTTTCAATTTTCCAAATACAATGAATTTCCCAATCGTTGTTCAGCCAGGTGCAGTTTATGCATTCCAAGTTCGCTATACACCACGTGACTTTGGCAAAACTTATAATTGTACATTGAAAATCACTTCTGATGCTAAAGTAAATCCAGCAGCATACATTTATGGAGTTGGCAAAACTCCAAGCCCATCCGAAGGTCCAATCATAGAAGTTAGCATAGACACATTAGATTTTGGAAATGTTGCACCTTTGAATACAATTAAAAAGGATATTGATATATTAAACACGGGCAAACAAGATTTGAATATCAATTTGATTTATTTTGCAGAAAATTATGACGATGCTTTCTCTATTCCCGATGAAGTTATAGAAAATACTCCACTTGTTATTAAACCTTATGAAAAATCTACAATTCCAGTTTCATTTAAACCTTATGATGACAAAACTGAATATTTTGCCGATTTAGGTTTCTTTACTAATGCTTTGAACGAAGGTGGCGATGATTACCACGTCTATTTTATTGGTTACGGAGATGTGAATGGACAATCTGTTTCGGACAATATTTTATACCAAATGTTAGCTATCAATACCTATCCAAACCCTGGTACAGAAAATGTTTCCATACAAATTAATTCTCAATTTACAACTAAATTTGTAACAGTAAAATTATATAATCTTGACGGAAAATTCTTAAGCAATATATTCTCAGGATTCTTACAACAAGGTGTTAACAATTTGCCTCAATTAAGCAATTTACAAACAGGTTCCTATTTTATTTCTATTGAAGATGGTCAAAATAGATTAGATTATCCATTTATTATTGTAAAGTAAAATTGTCTTCAACACCAACATTACTGTCAATATTTCTTCAACCCCACGCTTAAGCGTAGGGTTGAAGGCAAAGAAAAAATCAAAATCTACAATGAAATGTGGGAATTGGAGTTATCAGATGTCCTACATCTCGCAGATGTAGGACATCAAAAACAGATTGATATTTCGTATTTGCCCGTTGGTGTGTATTTTGTGAAAATTGTCGATAAATTTGCTAAATTTGCAAAGGAATAAAACCTCTCACAAAAGAAAAAAATTGTATGGAACAGGTTACCTGTCCACAACTGATACGGAAATTTATCCTCACACCATGGCTGTCTCGTATCTCTTTAACCCCACGCTTAAGCGTGGGGTTGAAGAAATTCTTAAATGGCTATATCACAAAATAAATCCCTGTTTTCATGAGAATGACAGCAAATCTGACTTATGAGACAACCTCTAATTTCGTTAAAACCTTCCTATTTCTGATTTAATAAACTCGAATTTCTCACCATCAAATAATCCTTTGTCACTCAATTTTATTTTTGGAATTACAAGCAATGCCATAAATGATAATGTCATAAAAGGCGACTTAAGTGGGGAACCCAATTGAGCAACGATTTCTTGCAATTTTCTGTATTTTGCTGCAACTTCATATCCATCTTGGTCGGACATTAAACCTGCAATAGGCAATGGTAAATGATGAATTTCCTTACCATCATAAACAGACATTCCCCCTTTGGATTCAATAATAGAATTAACTGCTTTGGCGATAGAATAATTATCCACTCCAACAGCAATAATATTGTGCGAATCGTGAGCTACTGTTGTGGCAATAGCTCCTTTTTTAATGCCAATATTGTGAATTAATCCAACGGCAGGCTTTGAGTCTTGATACCGATTAATTACTGCAATTTTTAAAATATCATCATTTATATTTGGTTGAAAATCCTTGCCAATTTCATTGATTTGATAATTCATGCGCTCAGTAATCAACTCTCCATCTTTGGCGACAATCACGGGATATTCGTTTTGATTAATTATCAGTTCAAAATCATACTCATTTTTTTGACTTGCATTAAACAAATTGATTGGATTTACTTGCTTGTGTTCAATTAAAGTTTTTCCATTTTCAACAATTAATTCGCCATTTACATAAGATTTAAGAACATTGAAATTCTGAAAATTATCAACAACAATAAAATCAGCAAAATCACCCTTTTGCAATAGTCCAACTTCAAGATTATAATGCTTAATTGGATTTAGAATAGCAGATTTTAGAACATTCATAAAATCATAACCATCATCTAAAGCACGAATTACTGTATCTTTAATGTGCATTTCGGAAAGTGTATCGGGATGAGAATCATCAGTGCAGAACATACACATATCGGAATAATCTTCCAACATCGGAGATAATGCTTCATAATTTTTTGCAGCACTTCCCTCGCGAATCAATATCTTCATTCCTTGCTTAACTTTTTCCGATGCTTCTTCTTTTGTAAAACATTCGTGGTCTGTTGAAATTCCGGATTCTATGTATTTGGTCAAATTTGCACCACTTATTCCGGGAATATGTCCGTCAATAGGTTTATTTAATGATTTAGCAATGTCAAGTTTTTTCAACACTTCGGGATCTGAATAAATCACGCCCGGAAAATTCATCATCTCGCTCAAATACTTAAGATTATATTTATCAAATAGATATTTTATATCTTTTGCATTAATAGTTGCTCCAGAGGTTTCGAATGTCGTGGCGGGGACGCAAGAAGGCACACCAAAGAAGAATTTGAATGGCACTTGTTTGGCATTTTCAATCATCCACTCTACTCCTTTAACTCCCAATACATTAGCAATTTCGTGAGGGTCTGAAACAGTTGCAAGTGTCCCGTGAACCGAGGCTAAACGAGCAAATTCGCTGGGTGGCAACATAGAACTTTCTATATGAATGTGTGCATCTACAAATCCCGGCATAATGTAATTAGGGAATGATTTGGTGCTTTTTATTATCTTCTGTATTTTACCATTTTCTACAAATATAGTTCCTGCATAGATTGTTTGGGAAACAATATCAACTATATTTCCTGAGATTTCAAAATTGTTCATAATTTTCCTTCTAAATAAATGCAAATTAAGAAATTATGACTAATAAATCATACATTTTTATGGTATGTTTTTTGCTTAATTCTTATTAAATAAAAGTAATTTGGTAATTTTGTAATTAAGGAGTTAATCAAATGAAAACTTTTCCGAAAATAAATATATTTCTTATTTTTATATTAAGTTTTGGTGTGGCTTTTTCGCAAAGCGGAATAATATTACCAGAATATGATTATTCAAAATATCCAGATGTATCAGCAAGTATGTATATATTTGATGATGAACAAACTTATCCAAATCAATCATACAGCATTGATAATATTGTAGTTATGGATAATGGTATAATTCCTTCCAATTTGAATTTCTCTAATCCAAACCAAAATTTGATACAGAATGCTTCAATTAATTTTATTGTTGATTTGAGTTTGGAAAATCAGAGTATTCCAAAATCGAGATTTCAGTTTGCCATTGATTTTTATAAATCATTCATTGATATAATTGATTCAACGAAAATTGAATTTGCTTTAACTTCATTTGATGCAATAAATTATTATAATTTGGGTTTGAATTTTTCTAAAAACAAATTTCTCCAAATTTTAAGCACCCTGAAACCTGAAAATAGTTCCACATTAGATCAAGCATTTATCGACAAACCCGCAGGTGCAGTTGAGATGCTAACAAAGGCAAGGTTTAAAAAATTTGCAGTATTAGTTACCGATGGAAGCGCATTTCTTGATGTGGATAAAATTAAGAATGCTTTAATTGAAAATAATATTACTCCGCTAATTTTGGTTATAGGCAAACCTGCCAGCCAAGAATTGATTGATTTTACTAAATCTACAAGTGGATATATTTACGATGAAGTAGCAACTGACTATGATGTCGAACTTCTATCAAAATACTTTTATTCGCTTATACTCGGATTTAAACCAAGCCTCTTAACATATCAAGATAATAATATTTGCAATGAATTGCATTCTGTTGAAATTACAATGCCATCAAAGAGTTATTCAGCAAGTTTCAATTATTCGATTAATTCACTTAAGAAACCATTACTTGTTTCCACACCTTCTGCATTAGGTTTTAGTTCTGTAATTCCACTTACATCAAAAGATTTATCCTTAACAATAACTGCTGTAAATTCAGATATTATAATTGAAGATTTTAGCATCCAAGATATTCGTTACAAAATTGTAAATGGTGATATTACCGAACCTTTTGTTCTGCAAAAAGACAAATCCCATAATTTAACAATACGATATACCCCAAGCGATTCAGCGATAACATTTACAACTTTGGTCATCAAATCAAATGCTTGTTTTGGTTCAGAAGTCTATTTAACGGGCGGATTTCCAAACACACCTCCAGTGGAGAGAACAATAAAATTAACAACACCAAAATGTATTCCAAATTCTGTTCCAACTTTAATTCCAGGTGATACATTTTCAGTAGAATGGATGGGTTTGTTGCCACGAGATGTAATTCAATTAGAATATTCGTTAGATAATGGAAGAAACTGGGATACTTTAGCAAGCAATATCGACAATCTAAAGTATTTATGGACAGTTCCTAATATTCCAACAGATGAAGGTTTGATTAGAGCTATTCAATTATGGCCCAATAATGTTGGTAGAACATTAGATTTAAAACATCTAAAGGAAGTTAATTCAGCTTTCTTTAATCCAGATGGTGACTTAGTGATTACAGCAAGTTCAGATAAATCAGTAATTATTTGGAATGCCAATAATGGGAAACTCATTAAACTATTAAATGGACATACCGATGAAGTAAAATACGCAGTTTTCAACCATAAAGGCGACAGAGCTGCATCTGTAGGAAAAGACGGAAATTTAATTTTATGGGACAAGAATTCAGGGCTTGAAATAACAAGAAAATCATATCCTGGGGCTACTTTACACTCTGTTCATTATTCGAATGATGACAAATTTATTCTAATTTCTTGCAATTCTGGTTGTGCAATAGTGCTAAATGCAGCTGATTTAAGTGAAGTTTCAAAAATAGAGGCTTATCCTAATGGCGTTTGTTGGTATTCTGAATTTAGCAATGATGATACTTACATAATTACTGCTGGAAACGATGGTATTGCTAAGGTTTGGGACTGGAAAAATCAAATCACAACTCCTACAAAAACTTTTGACACTCGTATTGGTGGTTATGGTAACGTCACTTTTGCCAATTTCAATTACGACCACAGTAAAGTAGCAGTAATAAGTTTATCTACCAAAAAACTATATATTTATGACTTCAATACGCGAGATACATTATATACTTTGCAGCATTTAAATGCATCAAACTCACCAACTACACTTTTTTCTGCAAGTTTCTACTTGAGTTCAAAATATGGCGAGCAATTATTGACAACAGGCGAAGAGGATGTGCGATTGTGGGATGTGAATACTGGCACTCCGCTGCCTCCGCATATTATCAAAGAACATAGCAAATCGGTAATGACCGCAGTATTCAATTTTGATGCAACGAGAATTTTAACTGCCTCACGCGATTTTACCGCCAAGATATGGAATCTGGAGCAGCGCGATTTGCAAATGGACACTACTGATTGCAACTTTAGAATTAAAGATGTAGATTTAGAAGTTGTTAATGTTGATTTTGGTGATGTTCCAATATATGATTCTAAAGATACATTGATAAATCCATTTTTAGATAATATTACTGATTTCAATTTTGAAGCAAGAAATTTGACAATATCTAATATTTCTAATAATAGTTTTTCGATTTTAAGTGAAGTAAAATTGCCTTTTGTATTAGATACTTTGTTTCCTACAAGTATAAATTTACAATTTAGACCAACAAAACCGGGAATAGTATCGGACACAATTACAATTTATACTCCAAGCAAAATTTATAAATCAATTTTGACAGGAAATGGAATTGACCGAGGACTTTTTGCTTATTCTAATTTAATTGATTTTGGACAAATCGAGGTGGGAGACACACGAGACACAGTAATATCACTGATGGTTGTTAATAAAGGAATGGCAGATGTAAATATTCAAAGCATTACTATGATGGGACCTGATACTTTGCATTTTAGAATTCTTAATAATCCAATGACTGCAACTTTAGCACCCAATGAATCGATGGGACTTACAATTCGGTATTCTCCAACTGCAATTGAATTGAATAATGGAACTATTGCATTCAATTTTGATGGAGCTCTCTCCCCTCTCAAAATTGGTGTATTTGGGGAAGGAATTATGCCAAGAGTTGATACTTTAACCCTTGCTGTCGGTAATATATCTGCAAATGTTGGCGAGGTTTTTGAATTACCAATCATAGTAAAAAATCTTTCTCACGATGGCATCAGACCTACAATCACAAGTATTACCACACATTTGAGATTTAATTCTTCACTGCTTTTGCCATTAGATTATCATCCAAATTGGTTTGACGGTGAAGATAGAGTTATGAAATTAACTTTACCAACAACATTCCAAAATGATTCCGTATTGATGAAAATTAAATTCAAAGCAAATTTAGGAAACGATTCATTATCTAATCTTACTCTTGAAAATTCTTCTCCAATTGGATTAGGAAAAATAAAAATTACAGAAGAGAGCGGACAATTTAGATTAACTGGTTATTGCACAGAAGGCGGGGCCCGTCTTTTTGATTCGGAAGGTAAAGTATTTCTCAAGCAAACTTACCCTAACCCAACAAATGGCGATATAAATTTGGACTTCTCAATTATTGAAGTTGGTTATACCAGAATTTATATCATAGATGCTTTGGGCAAAGAAGTAAAAGCACTTGTAGAAGGAGAATTGCCCAAAGGTGAATATCATTATAATTTGAACATACACGATTTACCATCAGGACAATATCGATATGTGTTGGAAACTCCATCAAGAAAGTTTTCGCAATCTTTAATTATCCAAAAATAACATAAATTTAAAAAATTATTTTACAAAGGTAGCAATGGAAAAAATACAATCTATTCGTGGCACAAAGGACATTTTACCAGATTCGATTAATTTATGGCATTATATATTTGATAAATTCAATCAAGTTTCAAATAAATTTAATTATAAAGAAATTCGTACTCCAATTTTTGAGAAGACAGAAGTATTCCATAGAAGTATTGGCGAAGGCACTGATATTGTAAATAAAGAAATGTATACCTTTACCGACAAAGGTGGCGAGTCTATCACTCTTCGTCCCGAAGCCACTGCAGCAGTTGTTAGGTCTATTGTTCAAAATTCAATACTTAACGAAAGTCCTCTTGCAAGATTGTGGTATTTTGGTCCTTTCTTTAGATACGAAAGACCGCAAAAAGGGAGATTACGCCAATTTCACCAGTTTGGTGCAGAATTGATTGGCTCTCCAAATCCCGAAGCGGATATCGAAATAATTTTACTTGCAAATGATTTAATTAAATCAATTGGTATTGAAGATTATCAACTTTTGATAAATTCTTTGGGAAATGCAAACTCACGAAAAATGTACCGTGATAAATTGGTGGATTTTCTGAAAGAAAATCGCGACTTATTATCAGCAGATAGCCAAGCAAGATTGGAGATAAATCCACTTAGAATACTTGATTCAAAAGATGAAAAAGATATTGAATTATTAACAAATGCTCCAGTAATTTTGGATAGTCTTGACGAAGAAAGTAAAATACATTTTGATTTTGTTATAAATACATTAGATAAATTAAATATAAAAAATGAGATTAATAGTAGATTAGTGCGTGGATTAGATTATTATTCCCACACAGTTTTTGAGTTTAGAAGCAACCACATAGGAAGCCAAGATTCATTTGGTGGAGGCGGAAGGTATGATAATTTAATTGAGAATTTAGGAGGAAAAAGCACTCCTGCTATTGGCTTTGCCTTTGGAATCGAAAGGTTGATTTTGATTTTAGAAACCTTGAATAAACTCCCCGCAAAGTCGGATTCAATCGATTATTATATCCTTACTCAAAATAGTCAATACATTCCTTTTGCCTTTGAAATTGCAGAGTTAATAAGAAATAGTAATAAAAGTGCTATTGTTGAAATTATGAGAAGGTCCATAAAAGCACAAATGCGTGAGGCAAATAAGTTGAATGCAAAATTTGCAATTATTATTGGTGAAAGTGAATTTGAAAATCATTCAATTACAAAAAAAGATTTAACAAACAGCACCCAAGAAACTATTGATTTATCTGAATTTTTGTCAAGCCTTGCTTAAAATATGAAAAATTTACTAATTGTTGCTTATTATTTTCCACCATCGGGCGGACCTGGAGTTCAACGCGTACTAAAATATATTAAGTATTTACCTGCATTTGGTTGGAATCCCATTGTATTTACTGTTCGAGATGCTGATTATCCTGCAATTGACGAGTCGCTTTTAAGCGAAATTCCAAAGGATACAACAGTAATTAAAAGTAGAATTTTCGAACCTTATCATTTTTATAGAAAATTAATGGGTAAGTCCAAAGATTCGCCAATTGATGTAAATAATATTAAAAAAGAAGGCGATAAGTTAACTTGGAAAGAAAAAGTAATTGAATTTATTCGTTCAACATTTTTCATTCCTGATGCTCGTATTGGTTGGTTTTTTACCAGTAAAAAGGAATTAAAACAAACACTAAAGCAATATAAAATTGATGCAGTTTATAGCTCTTCCCCTCCTTACACAGCATCATTAATTGCAAAAAAAGCAGCAAAAAATTTAAGGAAACCTTGGATAGCAGGCTTTCGTGACCCTTGGACTGAATTTATTCACACACCTAAACGTTGGTGGTTACCAAAGATGATTGATAAATATCTTGAAAAAAAAGTATTTTTAGATTCAGACTTAGTTGAAGTTGCTTGGATTGGCATCAAAAAAGATGCAATGAATAAATATCCTGATTTAAATCCAGAAAAATTTATTCATATTCCCAATGGATTTGATTCTGCAGATTATCCTAAACTTTCAGAAATATCAAATGACAAATTTACTTTAACTTATACTGGTTCGATGTATGGAAAAAGAAATCCTGTAGCATTATTTAATGCTATCGAATTGCTAATACAAACTAATCAAATTGATTTATCACAAGTTCATTTTAGGTTTATCGGTAGGTTTGGTGATGATATTCACACGATGATACAAAATACTTCCTTTTCGGAGTGCATAGAAGTAATTAATTATTTGCCTCATTCAAAAAGTATAGAGATGCTACTCAAAAGTGATGCACTGCTACTGATAGTTGATGAATCAAAAGAAAGCGAAGAAATTGTTCCGGGTAAAGTTTATGAATATCTGGGTACTTATAAACCATTAATGGTTATCGCACCCGAGCAAGGAGCGATTGCAGATTTGATTGAGGAGACTGGAGCAGGATTAATTTCACATCAATCCAAGATTGACAAAATTGCCCAAAACTATTTGCAATTATTCAATAATTGGCAAAACAAAATTCAATTGAACACAATCAAAAAAGACAAAATTAATCAATACGAAAGAAAAGAAGCAGCAAGAAAACTTGCAAAATTGCTCGATAACTTGAATAAAAATTAAATATCTTACTTTAATATATGTATAATTTCTTGTAAATCGCCATCAATTTTATGGTCAATCTTAAAACCATATAATTCGCATAACAAAGGATAAATGTCGATATTCCTTAAACCATTAATCCTATAATTCTTTTTAAAGTCAGGACCAATAGCCAAAAAAGTCGCTTGCATTTCCATACAGCGATTATCGTATCCGTGTGTAGCAACATATTTATCGCTGTAAGGTCTATCAGTTAAAAATAACCAACCGCAATCAGCAATTACAAAAATATCGCTTATTCTATCATCATTCTTATAATGATACCTTTGGGGAATTTCTGATTTTTTATACACTTCGTAATGATTTTGATTTTGTTTTAATAAATCATAAACTTTTTGATTATATCCTTCTTTCGGCTGAATAAAAGCATAAACACTATTATTGATGATAGTTGCATATTCATCGGGGATAATTTGCTTTAAATTTATTGTTCTGTCTTTGGATAAATCAGTCATTCCATGGTCAGAAACAATTATTATATTCAAAGAATCGAATATTTTTCTGTGTTGCAGTTCGGTAAAGAAATAGTTTAACACCGAATCTAATGCTTTGTTGGACTCGTTTAATTCACGAGAATTGCTTCCATAATGATGTCCATAGGAATCTGGGGAATCAAAATACAGAGTTATAAATTTGGGTTGCTTACTTGCTGGCAGTTTTAACCAATCCAATACTCCATTTACTCTTTCTAAATAATCTCTTGTATGTTCGTAAGGGTGATAATAATTTGGTCTTCTCTTTTCGTCTGCATTTTCACTGCTGGGCCAAAAATAAGATGCAGCAATTACATTGTTTTTACGGCAAGTTTCCCAGAAAGCCTCTCCCTGATACCAACTTGAATTTGTTGCATCAGGTTTGCCAATAGAATATTCTTTATTTAATTTATAATCAAAAAAATGATTAGCAACAATTCCGTGATTACCTGGATACAAACCAGTAATAATTGATATGTGGTTCGGAAATGTAGAAGAAGGGAAAACTGGTTGAAGATAAGCCGCATAAACCCCTTCCTTGGCAATATCTTTCAAAGTGTTATTAAAGCCGCGTTCAACATAATCGTATCTAAATCCATCTAATGAAATCAGAACTGTTGTGTGAATATCTTTGGAAAATACATTACTAAACAGTAAAATTAATGCAAATTGCAAAGATATTATATATTTCAAATTTGCTTTTAAATATGTTTTTTTCATTTTTTTAACTCAAGTTATTCATAAAATTATACAAAATTTCTGAATAATTAGTTAATTTTTCAAAATTTAGTAAAATATTATCAAAAAATATACGATTGCTATTATTTTATTACTAATATTTATTTTATTTTTCGTAATTTTGTAATCTTATTAATTCACTAATGTTTAACTAAACAAACCCCGTGTTTTATTAGTAAATAAAACACAAAATATGGAGCCGTAATGGACGAAAATAATGTAGAGATTATGCAAAATGTCGTTGGAAACGACAAGCCTCTAATCACAACAAAATATCAAACTGTGGATCAATTATTTGATTCTGGTTTTGATGAATTAGATATGGATAAAAGTTTATTCCAAGAAATGATTGACCGCACTGTTGAAGATATCAAAGAAGAACAATTAATCAAAGGAAAAATTGTTGAATTTCACAAAGACGAAGTTATCGTTGATATAGGATTCAAATCTTATGGTTATATTCCTCGTGGCGAACTAATCAACCCCGAATCATATAGCGTTGGCGAAGTTATTGAAGTATATGTAGAAAAATTAGAAGACCCATCAGGTCGTGTAGTATTATCTCGTCGCCGTGCTGACTTTATGAAGATTTGGGATAGAATTCTGGAAATTTATGATAAACAAGAAACTTTCTCTGTTAAGATCTTACGCCGCATCAAAGGCGGTATGGTTGTAGACTTATTAGGTATCGAAGCTTTCTTACCTGGTGGACAAATTGACATCCGCCCCGTTAGAGATTTTGATGCTTGGGTTGGTCAAAATATTGATATCAAGATTGTTAAAATTACACATACAAACTACAATGTTGTCGTTAGTCATAAGATTTTATTAGAAGAAGAATTAAGCGGACAAAGATTAGAAATTATGTCCCGCTTAGAAAAAGGCTTGGTGCTTGAAGGTGTTGTTAAAGCAATTGCTGATTTCGGTGTATTCGTAGATTTAGGTGGTGTAGATGGTTTAGTGCATATTACTGACTTATCTTGGGGTAGAGTAACTCATCCAACTGAAGTTGTTGCATTAGATCAATCTGTGAAAGTTGTTATCCTTGATTTCGATCAAGATAAACGTAGAATTTCTCTCGGTATGAAACAATTAACTTCACATCCTTGGGATGCAATTGGGGAAAGATATACCCCTAACACTAAAGTTGTGGGTAAGGTTGTTTCCTTGACCGATTACGGTGCATTTATCGAAATTGAAAAAGGTATCGAAGGCTTAATTCACATCAGTGAAATGTCTTGGACTCAACACATCAAACATCCTTCACAAGTTGTATCTTTAGGTCAAGAAGTGGAAGCAATTGTTCTAAATATCGACAAAGACAATAAGAAATTAGCTTTAGGTATGAAACAACTTATGCCAGATCCTTGGGACAATTTAATGAAGAAGTACCCAGTTGATAGCGAACACATTGGTATCGTTCGTAATATGACTAATTTTGGTGCATTTGTTGAATTAGAACCAGGTGTAGATGGTTTGGTTCATATCAGCGATCTATCTTGGACTAAGAAGATTCGTCATCCGGGTGAATTTGTGAAGAGAGGCGAAGAATTGAAAGTTAGGGTTATCGGCATTGATTTAGATCAACGTAGAATTTCATTAGGTCATAAACAAGTTGGCGTTAATCCTTGGGACATCCTCGAAAACACTTACAGAGTTGGCGAAGAAACTACTGGTAAAATCGTTCGTATTATCGAAAAAGGTATTATCGTTGAATTGCCTGACGAAGTTGATGGATTTGTTCCTGTTTCTCAATTATCATTTGCTCCTGTTAGAAATATTAGCGAATTCTTTAAACTTGAAGACACATTGCCATTGAAAGTTGTTGAATTTGACAAAGAAGCAAAGAAGATTGTTCTTTCTGCTGTAGAAGCATTAAAAGGCAAAGAATCTGCAATTATTGATGAATACAATACTAAACATCCTGTTCCAAATGCTGATCAATACTCAAGTTACGAAGTTGGTCAAGATTCATTAGCTGAAGAAATTGCAAGTATGGAAAGTGAAACTGAAGCATATTTGAAGCAAGAAGTTAATTTCTATCCAAGCATTGACGAAGCTTTTGATGAGATGAAGAAGGATAACGAAGTTATTCAGATTAAGAATACTGAACCAATAAAACTTTCTGATATTACTGCTAAAGTTGTTGTAAAAGAAGAAGTTGAAGCACCTGCTGAAGTAATTGAAGAAGCAAAAGAAGAACCAACTAACGAATAAAATTCATAAGTAAATACAAAAAATCAAAATGGCTGCTTTTTAGGCAGCCATTTTTTTATTCAATATTATCCCGTAGGAGGCTGTCTCATAAGTCAGCTTTGCTGTCATTCCCACGAAACACACCCCCTGACCC
>DYLM01000019.1 GCA_020722095.1 Chloroherpeton thalassium | reverse complement strand
GGGAATAGGAAAAAATCCCTCTCATTGAGGGGGACAAAGGGGGAGGAATTAAAAAGAGAAAAAAACAAATGAATAAATTAATTTTACATATTGCAATTTTCGTGTTAGGAGTGGCTTTTGTTAACTCCCAGACGCTTAATAGTAGTGGTAAAATTGAAAATATGGGCACTATCAAAGTTAAGTCGGGTCAGGTTACCAAACTTGCACAAGATACAATTGATGGTCGCTTTGAGATGTTGCAACAGCCTCAGAATACTTTCTTCTCTGTTCCAAATATTGTTTATGGTCAGTTGGTTATCAAGAACCAAGGTAAAAAAATTATTATGGACGACAAAGACCAATTTGGTAGAATTAAGAAGTTGACAGTACGCGACTCTTTAATTATGGCAGATAGCGCTCGATTTGGAGTACATTATATTGGTCTTGATCCAGAAGTTGTGATAGCACAATCCTCAGTCATAAATAACGAATCTGCTTATCAAGGCAAACGCGACTTGATTATGCAAAATTATGTTATGCCACAAGACCTATTAGCAAATGGCAAATTTTCCCGTCTTAACATTGACAATCCATTCGGAGTAAATGTTAAATCGGGAGGATTTGAAATCACTGAAAAACTTACTTTAACTCAAGGTGAATTGCAAAATTCTACTGCCAATAATTTTACAATGAAAGATTCAACTGAAATTGAACGATTTGTTGGGGCATCGTTGGCAGAAACACCAAACTTTGAAAATACTGTAAATATTACATATTCTGGTGTTGGTACTTTGACAACTTCGGGCGAAGTGCCACCAAACCCATCAACCCTGCGAAATCTAAAAGTGAACAATACAGACTCATTGATTTTAACTAAGAACATAACGGTTAATGATACATTACAAATCCGAGCAAAACTATTGGCTTTGGCTGATACATTGACATATACAAATAGCCGAAATCCAATTTATTTGGATTCATCATATTCTGAAGTGTCGGGATATTTCCGCAGGACAAGCATTCCTACAGGGCAAAACGTGGTTTTCCATAATCCATACACCTATATGAATTTTGCAGACGACCAAGCAAAAGGTGAAATTCAAGAGATATTATTAGACATTAGATATAGAACTTTCCCTAAATATGATGTAAGCAATTCTAAAGTGCAACGCTCATTTGACTTTTATGCTTTTGATATAAATGGCGGTGAGATTTTTGGTGGATTTACAGCAAGCTTTGGATTTGGCTGGAGAGTGGATACAAATTACAAAAATGATGAAACTAATCAATTGATTTCATCATTTAATGAATTGATACTCCAAAAATGGAGCGGAATTGATTATGATGATTTAGAATCAGACACACCCGTATTAGATGCTATTAATAATTGGGGACATTCACGATATTTAACTTTAAATTCCACTGGCTCGTACGCAATTGGTTTGTCAAGTTCATTGTCAATTTATGTTCAATCACGAGTGCTTTTAGAAGGTTCTTATATTCCAAATTCCCAAGGCAGAATGCGAATGGATATGTGGAATGGCAGACAAGGTAATTTATTGCTAACTGGATTAAATCAAAATCAATTCCCAGTTAACTTGGTTAAAAATATTGATATTACTCAAATTAAATCAGTTCCTGATTCAGTAGTGGATTGGGTAGTTGTGGAATTTAGAAATTCAACCGACCCTAATCTTAAGTTTTCCAAATTGCTATTAGTTCGTTATGATGGCAGAATAGTTGATATCAATGGAAATCCAAATATTCGTATCAACAAAAATGAATTTGATCCAAAAACACAAGATCCCAGTTTTGATGTAGTAATTTTCCATCGCAATCACGCATCGGTTAAATCATTGCAACCAATAGAGTTAATCGCAGAAAATAATACAAGAGAATATGATTTTAGCTCATTAGATTTTGTGATGGGAACTCCAGCAACCCTTAAATTAGTAGATATTTCGTCTGATAAAAATATCTATGCACTAAAGGCGGGCTATTATGTGAATAATGAACAAAGTATTTCCAATATGTTGAATGTGTTAAATCCATTCACTCAGCGAGATGATCATTTGGCGGTATGGAATAATATATCTACTTTTGGCTATATGATGTTTGATTACGATATGGATGGTATCATAACTACTCGTGATTTTAATATTAGCTGGAATAATAGGGAAGAATAATGAAGAAGTTAATTTTATTCATATCTATTATTTTTA
This sequence comes from Chloroherpeton thalassium, assembly GCA_020722095.1. Lineage (GTDB taxonomy): Bacteria > Bacteroidota > Ignavibacteria > Kapaibacteriales > UBA2268 > GWF2-33-9. The sequence continues at coordinate 24,928 of DYLM01000019.1, read as the reverse complement.
TTTTACAAAGTTATTTTGTCATTGCTCAATCTGCCGACACTTTAGCCAATGTAACTATTTCTAATATCAAAAAATCAAACACTTCTAATATTTCTTTCGATTTATATCTTCTTAATAAATCAAATAAATGGAGTTATTTTGCAAATTCTACTTTCCACATTAAGTTTCCCGACGAAACAAAAGTAAATTATGAAGATTGCTCTATTATGTTATTGACTTCTCAATTACCGGTAGTTCCCGAAACAGGTTACGATTATGCAACTTCGGGCTATTTTATTCAAACAAAAGTGGTAAATAATTTCTTCAGCATTAGTATTTTAGGTTCCAAAGAATATCAAACATCATTACTTGTACCTCGAGATTCTGCGATATTATTAGGAACTTTTTCAATAGAAAATACCAAAGGGGAATATTTGCCAGATAGTTTAGTTTGGTTGCAACCAATTTCATATTTCCAAGCAATAGCTTATAAAATTGATCACGATTCACTTGTTAAAAATAATATTATTTGGTATAAAACAAACGACGATGTTGAAATGAACGATGGAAAAGTGAACTTTGTAAATTTTATTTCTCCATCAAGACCGAATTATAAAACTGAATTGATTGATTTTATTGTAAAATACGATAGAGTGAAAAAGCTGAACTACGAATGGATAATGCGGACTGAATACGATGTGTATGGTTATACAATTACTCGGTCACTTCGTCCATCAGTATCGATAGATCCGCAGAATTTGGATTATGATACAATAGGGTCTTGCTTGCCTGGATCGGCTTATTTCCGACCAGAATTTATAGCAAATGGGAATTCCTTTTCGGAAAGAACTTACGGAAAATTTGATGATTCTGTTGATTATAGAAGTGTGCAATATTGCTACAATTTATATGCACATTTTATAAATGAAACAGGCGTTACAACAGGTAAATTGTTAGCTACAAGATGCCCTTATATTCCAAATGCTGTGATTGTAGAAGCCGAAATTGTTGATCCAAAAGATTATCCTGGTGCTAAACAAAGCCCAACAGTGCGATTCAAAATTGATGATGATTGTTTTGTGACTGGCAAAATTATTGATGCTATAGGCAGAACAGTAGAAACTTTAACATTATCGCAAACAAATGAGATAATTGATAATTTGCGACTGTATAAAGGCGAATACATCTCGTCATATACTCCACCACCTTGGGTAGCGAATGGCTATTATCAGTTTATCATTACTGCTTATCCAATCGAGGATAACACAGTTGAAACTTCTCAAACTATTGTTCCATTTTTTTTGATGAGAGAGGACTAATGTTGAGAATATTCCTTATTGTTTGCTTTTTTTTTATCTAATATTTGACATAAAAGCTCAAAATTTTGTTGATTTTAATAGCATTGGCGATAGTGTGTGGGTTGGGAAGCCTGTGGAGTTTATTTCATTGCAGCCAAATAAAAATATCAGTTTGTATTATTCTCTTGATAATGGCAAATCTTGGACAAATTTTGCAAATAATTTCAATTCTTCTTACACTTGGGAAGTACCATTTACATTAAAAAAGAAGATTATTTTTAAAGCAATCAAAAAAGATACAGTGGGTTTTGAATTAATCTGGCACAATAAGTATGCTCATAATGATGAAATTAGGTCGATAGATTTCTCGCCAGATGGCAAATATGTTCTAACCTATAGTTTAGATGGCAAGTTAAAAGTATGGGACATTGCCAATAAAATTGGGATAGATTCATTAGTTATTTCAGGTGAAGATTACTTATATGATGCAAAATTCTATAAAACATCTGATAAAATATTATATTCAGTTGGAGCGAATACATTCATTTGGGACAGAAAGAAGAAAAGTACAAAGAGTTTCTTTACAACAAATTTTGATTCATTTATAAGAAAAATTGATGTAAATCCCCACAAAACTGAATTTACTACTGTCACCAATGATATAGATTTGAATTCATACGAAAATGAAAACTACTTACCAAATTATCTTGATTTTTATCTTACTTCCAATTATGGCAATGCCTATGATGTTCGCTATTCAAATGATGGAAAATTTGTTGGAATCTCCACTTATAATGGAAAAATAATTATTAATAACCTAAATAATTATGATGCAAATTACAAAGTTGATTCAAAGCCGATTTATTCACTTTGCTTTTTGAATGATAATAATAATTTAGCTTTTGGCGGCGCATCAATGAAGTTGCAGTTCTATGATAGAGTAAATCGAAGTTATGATACTTTGGTCCCAAGTTTTAAGTCTGCTATAAGGGATATAAAATATTCCCAGTCAAGAAACGAAGTTTATGCGTCTTCTACCGACAGCACTCTAAAAATTTGGGATGTGCAATCTAAAGAGAAGTTCCCACTTGAAATAAAAGAACCTTATCAAATTTTAACAATTGATCTAACTAAAAGTTCGGATACAATTGCAACAGCTGGTCGGAAAAATGAATTCCGAATTTGGAGGAATTATCAAATAATTGAAGAAATTGAATTAGATACTTTTGTTTGTTTGCAGGAAGTGTTTTTCCAAATATCAACAGATATTCATAATCCACAGCCAAATAAAGAAATTAATGCTTTTGTTGAAATATCAGCCAAGTACCAAGACACGCTTCAAAAGTTAGATTTGTGGGATGTTCATACAGAAATTAAATTGCCAATTTCATCAGTATTTGATAGCGATTACGAAGATTTGATTGAGGGTTTATATTATTCTTTTGATGTTGATTCTAACTTTGTTTTCAGTCCAAATTATTTCTGGGAAGATTCTTTCAAATCACTTTATTTTAATAAAAAAAGCGAAGCATTAATAATTGATACAGTAATAATTACTCCAGAAGATAATTTTTATCCTATAATAAAGAGCGATTCAGTGCAAATTGAGTATTATTGTGAAAACTTTTCTTCTCCAGAATTTGAACAAGTGCCGAAGTTAATACAAATAGTTAAAAACAATAATCTGATTCAGTGTTTTTTTGATGAAGAAATTGATAATAATACAGAAATTTTGGTTTTTGATTATTCAGGTAAGGTTTATTCAAATACATTTTATTATTTTGCAAATTCAAAAGAGTTAATAATTGAAAATAATAATTCGGGTTTGATTTTTGCCGTATTAAAAAACAAAAATTATACCATAAGCATAAAACTATATAGCAACAAATGAGAAACGGACTAATTCTACTATTTTTATTTACATTTGCAACTTCAATACAATCCCAGTTAATTCGGGAAAAGTATAGAGATGTGATTGTAACAAATGAAAATGATACAGTATTTATTGATAGAACACCAAGCGAATGGTGGTTTGGTCCTTTTATTAGTGGTTCTCCATTTTCAAGTATTTATTTTGGTAAGCTGAATGTACCTGCATACAAAATTCCAGAAATTGATGATTTCCAAAATATAATTACATACAAAGGTGGAAGCGGATGGAGCTATGATGTTGGTTTGTACTCGCAATGGAAAAGATTAGATAAAGATTGGGGTGCTTCTATTAGAATTTCAATGTATGATTTTAGAAATTCCGAAACAAGCACAACTATTAACGATACCGTTAGAACAACCTATAAGAACAATACTGATTTGGTATATATTACTTTTTCTCCGTCTGCTACTTATAATTTCAAAAAATATCCTTCCTTGAATGCTTTTGCGGGATTAGATTTCGAAATACCATTATCGGCAAGAGCAAATCAAATGAAAACATTCTATAATCCAGATTATATCGAAAATGTTTATAATTACCAATATCAAAAGCAAAATTTCAGGTTAGGAATTCACGCAGGCTTTTCTTATGATTTGTTCTCGGCAAATATCAAAGCTTTTGCTCGTAGCCAAATAAGTCTATTTATGCTTATGAGTTCGGGCACAAGTCAAATTGCAGATTTTGGCTCAAATTTCAATTCATTTGTTATCAAAGGCGGAATAATTATTAAAATTAGTCCCGATAAATTAGAAATTGATACTCATAGATATAATCCAAATTACGTTGAACCGCCAATTGCTTTAGCTTCAGCAGTAGCGACAAATGGGGTATCTTTCCCTGGGTTTAAATCTGAACAATTCGAATCAGCTGATTTAGCTTATATTGAATTACCGAAAATTGTAACGATAGTTCCCCCCGAACCTGAGAAACCCGTAGAAGTTGCCCAAGTAAAGGTGGAACAACCTAAAAAACAATACAATTTTAATGTGAAGAAAATTATTAATTTCCCAAAATCTGCAACAGATTATGATTTGAAGAATGAAGACAAGGAATATTTAGATGCTTTAGCTACTTATTTATTAGCAAATCCTTCAACAAAAGTCTTCGTTGAAGGATATAATGATGACCAAGGTGGGTCATTAATTGAAAACCAAAAAAGATCAGTTGAAAGAGCAAATAATGTAAAAAGATATTTAATGAATAAGAAAATTCCCGAAGGCAGAATTATCTCATTAGGTCGTGGTTCTGTGAACCCACTTGTGCCTAATATTTCCAAGGCAAATCGGGCTAAAAATAGGAGAGTTGAGATAACAATTCAAAGATAAAAAAGCAAAGATAATAAATTTTAAAAATAGAATTTGAAAATAATTAAGTAAAATTTGATAAATAAATATTGAAATAAAATGGAAAAAAAAGTTTGTGTAATTGAAGACAACACGCCAAATCGCAAATTATTTGTGATGCTTCTTAAGAAAAGTGGATATGAAGTATTTGACTTCGCTGACGCTCAATCTGCTTTAGATTGGCTAAAAACAAATGAAGTTGCTTTTGTTTTGATGGATATTCTATTGCCTGATATGAATGGAATGGAGTTAATTCAATATGTAAGGGAAATACCCAAAATGCAGAATAAAAAAATAATTGCCATTACTGCATTTACTTCAACATCAGACCAGCAGAAATTTTCTCAAGTTGGTTTTGACGGCTTTGTGTCCAAGCCAGTAAATACTTCAACATTTGTAAAAGAAATTGAAGCTTTTCTTTAATTGTAAAAAATAATTAGGTGATAAAATGAGTGATAATAAATTAGTTGCAAACAAAAAAAAGAAAAAAAATGCTGTTTATGATTTAAGGAAAACATATCCAGCGTACCTGATTTTAATTTTTCTATTATTGATTAGTTATTTAATTTTCCAAAATACAAAAGAAAATGTCCAGAAAGATCAAAATGTGCAATTTACAAAAGCCCAACAATCAGTTATCACAAGATTAGAAAATCTTAGAAATATAGATAAAGATTTACTGGTTTCAATGCGTGGATTATATGATATATTGCCGCAAGTAGTTCGTGATTATTTTGAAATTTATGGCACTATTCCAATTAGAACATATAAATCAATCAATTCCATTAATTATGTGATGGAAGTAAATGATCTCGAAAAAAGCAATTATATTTACAATACACAAAGTGTCGGATATTTTTATTATCAAATTACTCCTGATGGCACAAGAGACAAATATTATCCCGTGCATATGAAAGTGCCTTATGACCCGAATACTCCTGATTTATTGCTTGGATTTGACTTGAAAACTATTCCAGAATATGCAAAAGCATTTGAGAGATCAAAGTACAATCAAAAAGTATTGATGAGTGATTTTGTGAAATTTAGCCTGAACAATGATAGATTGACGGGCTTTATGTTTATGCCTGTGTTTCCCAAGAATAATCCTTATATGAAAGGCTATCAAGGCTCATTAGCCTTGGAAATTGATATTCAAGAGTTTTTTGATGAAGCATTGATTGGTTTGCAAGGGAAAAATAATGCAGCTGTGTCGACTGATTCTACAATTATTTACCAATTTTATGAAATTAAAAGTAACGGAAAAAAAGAATTAATTTATTCCTCTCCAAATGCGAATGTCCTAAAAAGTGGCTTTAAACCAGCAATTACTAAAGTAGAGAACTTTGATTTTGCTAATAAAACTATTGAACTTCATTTTGCAACTGCTCCAAATTTTGGTGGTGAGATGCAATCATATTTGCCCGTAGTTGCGGCGAGTGTTTCTGGAATTTTAAGTTTCCTTTTGTTTGGGTTTATCTTGTCGGTCATTACAAGCCGTGGAAGAGCATTGGAATTAGCAGAAAAAATGACCCGTTCTCAAAGACGAATCGTGGAAACAACGCAAGATATTATTGCTTCAATGGACTTTGATGGTATTTGGAAGTCGATGAACCCTGCATCTTGGAAGATTTTTGGTGTTGATTCTGATGAAATAATCGGTAAGTCAATTTTTGATTTAATGATTTATGAGTCAGAAAGAAAAGAATTGGCTGAAATCATTGAAAGTCAAGCAAATGAGACGACTGTGCGGATTGATGTTAGAATGAAAAACAACGATAACAAAGAAATATGGATGAATTGGAGTTTAACTAAATCAATAGATGATGAACTGATTTATGTTATTGGACGCGATGTTACTTTGGAAAAAATTGCCGAAGAAGAAAATAAACTTCGCACTCGTCAAATTCAATTGGCAAGTTATTATGCGAAAGAATCTGACGAAACCAAAACTATGTTTATGATCAATTCTTCATTTACGTTAAGAAATTCATTAACAGGTGTTTTGGGCTATTTGCAAATGATGGATAATAAAATGTATGATTCCGAAGAAGAGCTGAATTTTTATATTAAAATGGCAGAAGAAAGTAGTGAAAGTATATTTTCATTTGTGTCTGATTTCGTAGATGTAGCAATTCAAGGAAATCCTGCAAGTGATATTTCCTTTAATTTAACATATTTAGGAAAAATTCTCCATAAAGTTGAGACCGAATTATCTGATAGAATAAAGTTAAATTACGAAAAAGAAGTTTCTGCAAACATTAAGATAGAAACAAGTGAAGATTATTTAGTTCGCTCACTTACCGAAATTATTTCGGCACTAAACGAAGAAGTTGATAAATCGCAGGTTACTATTGAATTGGAAGTGAATAATTTAGAAGGTGGAGTTAATATACAAATTCTAACAGAGCCAAATCAAATTGCCTACGAAAGCATTGAACTCTACAAGAACCATCCAAACGATTTAATCGAAGCCTTGAAATACGACAAGAAAGAAGTTATGTTTAGATTAGCAAAAGCTGCATCAAAGTTGAGAATTATTAATGGACTTGTAAATTTTGACACTTTTGGACAAGGCGATCAGAATTTAGCACTAATTTCACTGCCATTAAAACGGAAAATTGATTGATAGTTCAATTTTTTTTCTTAAATTTGTTTTATGTTATTAAGAAGATAAATGAAAAAAGTACTTGTAATTGATGATGCCCCGTTTATTTTAGAATCTACAAGAACCTTACTAAAATTCGAAGGCTACGAAGTTATTACAGCCGAAGATGGAATAGAAGGATTAGAAAAAGTCAACACCGAGAAACCGGATGTTATTTTATGCGACATTTCTATGCCAAGATTGGATGGCTATGGGGTGCTTAAAGCAATTAGGGACAATCCAAATACTGCAAGAATCCCATTTATTTTTCTAACTGCATTTACTGAACGGCAAAATATCCGTAATGGAATGCAACTTGGTGCGGACGACTTTTTGGTTAAACCATATTCGCGAGATGAACTCATTTCTTCGATTGGAATTCAAATAGAGAAAACTACTTTGCAGGAAAAAGTTATCGAAGATAAAGTGCAAGAGGTGAGCAAAAGCGTTACTCAAGTGTTGCCTCACGAATTCCGCACTGTACTTAATCAAATTATGGGTTCTGCCAAGTTCCTGCAAAATAATCCCGAGAAATTAGCTTATGAAGAAATCAAAGAATTAGCAGGCGACATTCTTGATTCTTCTAAAAGATTGTTAAAAATTACAGAAAATTATCTGATTTACAGTCGTATCGAGGCTATTGCTGCAAATAAAGATAAAATTGAGCAATTACTGAGTTTAAAAACTTATGAGCCAAATTCTATGTTATATGATATTGGTGGATTTGTTGCAAATAGATATGGTCGTGATAATGACTTGGAAGTTGATGCCGATATTTATGAAATTGCAATTATTATGTCTTCTGAATCCTTCCATAAAGTTATTGAAGAACTTTTAGATAATGCTTTCAAATTTTCCGAAACAAATACTAAAGTTAAAATTGCTTCAAAAGCTATTGATTCAATGTTGAATATAAATATTAAGGATAATGGACGTGGAATGTCGGAGAAACAAATTGCTAATGTTGGTGCATTAATGCAATTTGAGCGTGATGTGTTCGAGCAACAAGGCGTTGGATTAGGTTTGATTATTTCCAAGAAGTTAGTAGAATTGCATAATGGAAAATTTTATATCAATAGTAAAGAACATGAAGGAACTTCTATTGATATTTACTTGCCTTATGAGACGATATTGGCTTAATTGGTAAAATTAACCCTTCAACTCTTCTATGGCAAGATTTATTTCTTCCCATTTCTGAAATTCGGCACCTAATTTGTGTCGTAATAAGTCGTATTCTTTTTGATTCGCAAGTAACTTGGTTGGATTACTTAGCAATTCTTGGTCAGAAAACGATTCTTCTAACTCCTTTATTCTAATTTCTAAATGTGTGATAGAGCTCTCTAATTTCTTAATTTCTCGATTGTATTTTTCCAATTCTCGCTTGGATTGTTTGCGGGCTTCATAATCATTAGTACTATTTACTTTTTCTTCTTGATTATTCTTTTTAATGTCTTGTTTTAAATCTTCAGACAAATTAAGTTGTATCTTTTCTAAATAAATCTCAAAACCACCCAGAAACTTATTGATTTGATGATTTTTGATTTCCCAAGTTTCGTTTGTTAGTCCCAGTAAAAAATCTCTATCGTGAGATACAATGATCATTGTCCCTTCAAAATTCATTAATGCTTCTTTCAGAACGGCTTTTGAAAACACGTCAAGGTGGTTTGTTGGTTCGTCCATTATCAAAAAATTGCAAGGTTGAACAATGATTTTGCATAATGCTACTCGTGACTTTTCGCCACCCGATAATACTTTGATTTTCTTGAAAATGTCGTCTCCGTGGAATAAAAACGCTCCCAAAATTGTTCGTACTTGCTCGCGAGTTTTATTAACTGCTATCCGTTCAACTTCTTCCAAAATTGTATTTTCTAAATTCAAATCATCATAAACTATTTGTGAATAATATTGAATGTTTAAGTAATTTCCAAAATACAATTTACCATCATAATCAAGGTTTTTTGCCAAAATCTTACATAAAGTAGACTTTCCCTCTCCATTTTTGCCAACAAAAGCAATTCTATTTCCACGTTCAATCTTGAAATTAAGATTTGATAAAACTTGCTTTTCTCCAAATCTTTTCGACAAATTTACCGCTTCCACAGGAATTATTGAGGATTTTTCGGTTTGTGGAAATCTCAAGTCAATTGCTGGATTTTCAATATCATCAATTTCAACTCTTTCAATCTTTTCTAACATTTTCATTTTAGATTGTACGCGAGTAGCCAAAGTTGCTTTGTATCTAAATCGGGTTACAAAACTTTCAATTCTGTCAATTTCCTTTTGCTGAGATTTAAATGCAGCTAATTGTTGTTCTCTTTGCTTTACTCGATATTCGATAAATTCAGAATAGGGAAGTTTATAATCATATAATTTCCCATTCGAAATTTCGATTGTTCTATTAGTAACATTGTCCAAAAAATTAGTATCGTGGCTTACTATTATTACACTTCCATAATAGTTCTTTAAAAACTTTTCTAACCATAAAAGCGAATTAAGGTCCAAGTGATTAGTTGGTTCATCAAGCATAATTAAATCAGGTTTTGCTAAAAGTATCTTTGCCAATTCTATACGCATACGCCAACCACCGCTAAAGCTACTAACTTCTCTGTGAAATTCATCTCGAGCAAAACCCAAACCAAGCAGAGTCTGTTCTATCTCTGCCTCAATAGTATTGCCACCAAGCAAGTTAAAGCGATATTGCAGATGGTCGATTTTCTCAACTAATTGGATAATTTTGCTATCTTCTGTAGTATTGTGTAGGTCATTTTGAGCCTGTTCAAGTTCTGTGCTAATCGTTTCTATTTCGGAAAGAGAGGATTTTACCTCCTCGTAAAGTGTACCGAAAGATTGAACAGAAAGTTCTTGTTGCAAAAAGCCAATTTTGTATGATTTAGGAGTGGAAATTGTACCAGTTTCGGGAGTAATATTACCATTAATTGTTCTTAGCAATGTAGTTTTTCCACTCCCATTTTTACCAATTAATGCCAGTCGTTCATTTTTGGAAATTGTGAATTTTAAATTATTAAATAAATTTCGTCCAGAGAAGAAAATGGAAAGATTATTTACTGCAATCATTGTATTTTAATTGGTTTGATGAATAGAAAAATTAGGATGATAGCAATTACAGCAAAAATAGAACCGAAAATAAAAGTAGAATTTAATCCAAAATGAACAAAAAATACTCCAAATAAAACTGGACCTCCTGTTTGTCCAAGCAAAGAAGATGCCCTAAGAATTGACAAAAAACCAGCAGTGTTTTCCTTAGGTACTATGCTTGAAATTATGCTGATTAATGTTGGGATATTTACTCCGTGTCCTAATCCAAAAATCGCCGAAGAAATGAAAAAATAATTTGGATTAGAGAAAAGTGGAAATGATGCTGAACCAATTCCGTAGAATATAAAAGATAATATCAAAACAATCTGAGGATTTAAAACTTTAAAAATTCTCCTTAATTGAGATGATGTAATTGCTGCAACAACCGACATTGTGGAAATCTGCATTCCGATAAATGAGGGCGAATGAATGCCTGATTTTGCTATCAAAAAGGGTAGAAATGAAATTAAAGTTCCAAATAAAATTGTAAAAGTAAGAATAGCTAATGCAAATACTGTTATTACTTGTTTGTTTTTGATGTAATTTCCAACTGAAATGAAGTAATTTGAAAAGCCAGAACTTTTGGGGGCATCATCTTTTAAAAGGAAAATTATTGGCAAAAGAAATACAAGAGCAAGAAGTGGCATTAAAAATGGATAAGACCAGCCAATGCCAGCAAGAGCACCTCCAATAACTGGATAAATAGTTGTGGCTAAACTTTGAATTGTTCCGTTGAAACCAAGTGCAGCAGAACGTTCGGGACCTACGAATTTATCAGTAATTAAAGTTACATTCAAAGCACCAAGAGGCGAGGCTCCCACTCCTTGTATAAAAATTAGTACTAAAAGCACATAATAATCACGAACAAAAAATATTGAAAATCCAGCCACAGCAAATAAAAGCATAGCAGGAATTATTATCTTTTTTCTGCCAATTTTGTCGGCAAGTATCCCAAAAAGAGGTGTGAAAAGCAACCCCGGCAATGTGAAAACCGAGGAAATTATCGCAACTTTTTCGGGCGTAACATTAAAGAAAATTGCCATTTTGGGATATGCTGCCATAAACGAAGCTGCTCCCATCACAGCAATCATTGTTATGCCAAAAATGAGCCATAATTGGTAGTTTTGCAATACAGATTTATTCATACAATTTTAAGATAACAAAAGCAAGCGAGGTTAATATTCCATTTAGCAAAATTGTTAATCCATTCATTGCCAATACTTTATTCAAAGCTTTTCCTTCAGAAAAATAAATTCTAATAGTTATTAGTACCAAAAGAGGAACAAGCAACATTGGAAGTAGCATCCAAAAAGTAAATAATTTAATTGCTAATAAAATTGGAATAAAAAGCACAATAAAGTTTAAAATAAGATATAAATGACGAGAATTTTCCTTTCCAATTTTAACAGCAAGAGTATATTTCCCGATTGCTCCATCAGTATCCACATCTCGTAAATTATTAACTAAAAGCAGATTTGTAGATAAAAGTCCGGGCATTATGCTGGAAATAATTGCGATTTCATTTATTTTTCCAGTAAGAACAAAATAAGATGCGTTTACAGCAATTAATCCGAAGAACAGAAACACAAAGGGCTCTGCAAGTCCATTATAAGCAAGCGGATATGGTCCGCCTGTGTATGAATAAGCAAACAATAAACTTAGAAGTCCAATTACCAGAATTATCCACCCAGAATGATAAACCAAAATCATTCCTGCAGCAAAGATAATTGTTGCCAATACAATGGAAACAACCGACATTTGCCTAACCGACACCAAACCTGATGCCACTGCTCGTTGCGGTCCTAATCTACTGTGATTATCCGCACCTTTTTTATAATCATAAATTTCATTGATAAAATTAGTGAGAATTTGAATAAGCACTGATAAAACAGACATTAGGATAACAAGCCACCAATCAAAAGAATTGTGGTAGTATGCAATAGAACTGCCAATCATTACTGGGGCTAAGCCTGCGGGCAATGTTTTAGGTCGGGTTGCATTTAACCAAATTGAAAATTTGGACATAATAATCTATTTTTAGTAAATACAAAAATACTCAAAATTTTTCAAAAACTAACCAAGTAATTTATTTATTATTCTTGATAATCGTTGATTCTTCTAATTATCTTGCTTTTAATTCGTCAATGAAATTTTAAATTTCAATTTAATGAAGCAAATTTCAAATTGGCACATCAATAATCTTATTCATCAAGTTGTTTTTCCACGACTAAATATATCTGATTACAAGTTAAACGAAGAATATAAACTTCAAATTCAAAAGTTAGTTACAAATGGCATTGGTGGTTTTTGTATTTTTGGCGGGAATATTGAAACAAACATTTCTGTGATTGAAGAATTGCAATTTCTTGCTGAAATTCCACTGCTTTTTGCTGGTGATTTCGAGAATGGCATTGCTATGAGATTAACAGAAGGCACTGAATTTCCACATTCGATGGCACTTGGGAAAGTGAATTTGGATTATACTTATCAAACTGCGGAGATGATTGCCCAAGAGGCAAAAGCATTAGGAGTGCATTGGAATTTTGCTCCTGTTGCTGACATTAATAATAATGTCAATAATCCTGTTATCAATATCCGTGCTTTTGGAGAAGATGTAGAAAGTGTCTCCGCCAGAGTTAATGCTTACATCGAAGGTACTCAAAAGCATAAAGTGCTTGCTTGTGCCAAACATTTTCCTGGACACGGAAATACGGCAATAAATTCGCATTTGGAATTGCCAATATTAGACTTTACGAAAGAAGAACTTTATCAAAACGAGTTGCTGCCATTTATGCAGGCAATTTATAAAGATGTTAAATCAATAATGATGGGGCATTTATCTTTGCCGAAAATTGACGATAGTGGCTTGCCCGCATCTTTATCAAAGATTATTATTCAAGATTTATTGAGAAATGAGTTGAGATTCAGTGGTTTAATTGTGAGCGATGCACTCGAAATGGAAGCAATCACCCAGAATTATTCGTATAAAGAAATTGCAAATTTAGGCATAGAAGCAGGTTTAAATGTATTCCTGATGCCCGAAAACACAGAGCAATTTATCACGACAATGATAGGAATAGTTAAGAGCAAGCCAGATTTAATTGCTAAACTAATACAATCGGTTGAGTTGATTATCAAAGCAAAGAGATGGGCAGGAATTATGCCACAATTCCAAAAGGAAAGTATGCCACAAGATTTATTTCTCAGGCATCCTTATCAAGCTCTAAAATTTGCCGATAAATCTATTTCAATTCTTGGCAATAAGGAGTTAGTGCCATTAGATGATAAAAGTTTAGTCAGTGTATTTTCACTTCTTCAAACTAATAAAGATTTTGATAATGCAACTAAATTCACTAAAATGTTGGCTGATGCAAATGAATTTGAAATGGATTTTGCATTTATTAATGAAGAAATTACTCAAGAAAATATTGATGAATACAAGAATATGACCGAAGATGTCGATTTAGTAATTTTCCCAATATTTGTAAAAGGTCGCACTTATGGTAAAACTGCTGAATTGCCTGCAATTTTCAATTATCTGATAAAAGAATTATCTGATAATAAAAAGTCGATTGCGATTATTTTTGGTTCACCTTATATTGCCGAAAAAATCAATGCTGATACCAAAATACTAACTTATTCTGATAGTTATGCAAGCCTTGCGGCAGTTGTTGCCCGATTATCTAATCGTGATTTAACTTGGATTGAATAATGCAAACTGATTTTATGAAAACTCTATTAATTACTGGCGGAGCAGGATTTATTGGCTCTAATTTTATCAAATTACTAATTGAAACAAGAAATTATCAGATAATCAATTATGATTTATTGACTTATTCTGGTAATGTAGAAAATCTAAAGGAAGTAGAAAATCACCCAAATTACAAATTTTATCAAGGCGATATTTGTGATTTTAATAAACTTGATGAAATTATTAAAAATGAACAAGTTGATGGAATAATTAATTTTGCAGCAGAAAGCCATGTAGATAAGTCTATTTTAGATGCAACTCCTTTTGTTAATTCCAATATTCAAGGTGTGTTGAATTTGATGAATGTGGCTCGGAAAAATAATATCCAACGATTTTTGCAGATTTCCACTGACGAGGTTTATGGTAGTGCCGATAATGGCATAACTTTTAGCGAAGCCGATAACTTATTGCCAAATTCACCTTATTCTGCTTCGAAAGCATCGGCGGATTTGATGGTTCGTGCTTTTGTTCAGACTTATAATTTTCCAGCAATAATCACGCGTTCATCTAATAATTATGGTCCTTATCAATATCCAGAAAAATTTATTCCTCTTATAATTTCAAATACAATTAAAGGGAAAAAAATCCCACTTTATGGTGATGGAATGAATATTCGCGATTGGATTTATGTAAAAGATAATTGCAGTGCAGTTTTAGATGTATTCGAGAAAGGTAGAATTGGCGAAATTTACAATATTGCAGGAAATAACGAAAAAACAAATATTGAGATAATTCATACAATTTTGGAATTGATGAATGCAGACAAAAACCTAATTGAATTTGTAAAAGACCGACCAGCTCACGATAGGCGATATTCAATAAATTCTGATAAATTGGAATCTGAAATTGGCTGGATGCCTAAATATTCTTTCGAAAAAGGCATTCAAAATACTATCGATTGGTATTTTAATAATCCAAATTGGTTAGAAAATGTAATTAAACGAACAAATTTTAAAGAATATTATCAAACTCAATACGGAGTTAGTTAATTTTGAAATATTGAATTTTGCAAAAATAAAAATTATCGGAAAATGAAATGGAAATGATAATTGAACAAATAAAGTCAAAAATAGAAAGTAAATCACTTGTTGTGGGTGTGATTGGTTTGGGCTATGTTGGATTGCCACTTGCTGTGGAATTTGCACGGAAAGGTTACAAAACTTATGGCTTTGATACTGACCCAAATAAAGTTGCAAGGTTAAAGAATAAAGATAATTATATCCAAGATATTGAAAACAAAGTTGTCAATCAAGTAATTGAAGACAAAATGCTATTACCGCTAAATGAGTTTGATGCAATCAAAGGATGCGATGCTATTTTCATTTGTGTTCCTACACCATTTACCGTAAATAAAGATCCCGATATTTCTTTCATTGTTTCGGCAACTAATAGCATTCTCAATAATTTACAAAAAAATCAAATTATCATTTTAAAAAGTACTACCTTCCCAGGAACAACCGAAAAATATGTTTTGCCAATATTAGAGAAAAATGGAATGAAAGCGGGAGATGATTTTTATTTGGCATTTTCACCCGAAAGAATCGATCCTGGAAATAAAGTTTGGAAAACTGATAATACTCCCATTGTTGTAGGTGGAATTAATGAGGTTTCAACTGAATTAGCAAGTTTGGTGCATAATGTTGTTGTCAGTATTATCAAAAAAGTAAATTCACCATCAGTTGCCGAAATGGAAAAACTATTGGAGAATATTTTTAGAAGTGTGAATATTGCTCTTGTTAATGAATTGGCTCAACTATGCGATAGAATTGGAGTGAATATTTGGGAAGTTGTCGAAGCAGCCGCTACAAAGCCATTTGGCTTTATGCCGTTCTATCCGGGACCGGGAATTGGCGGACATTGCATTTTAATCGACCCATATTATTTGTCTTGGATGGCAAGAGAATATGATTTTGTAACTAAATTCATAGAATTAGCTGCCGAAACAAACGAAGATATGCCGTATTATGTTAAGAATATGGTTATCAAAGAAATTGCAAAGCAAGAAGTAACACTGAAAACTGCAAAAGTATTAATTTTGGGGATGGCATTTAAACGTGATGTTGATGATTTAAGGCATTCTCCTGCACTAAAAGTGTTTGAATTGATGTTAGAAGATAATATTTTGAATATTGATTATTTCGATCCTTATATTCCATCAATTCAAATAAAAAATAAAAAAGTTATTTCGATTAACGAAATAAATCCAGAAATTATCAAATCGTATGATGTAGTTGTGATAACAACCGACCACACATCATTTGATTACCTTATGATAGCCGAAAATAGCAAAGTAGTTGTGGATACTCGTAATGCTTGCAAAAATGTGAAAGGTGCAACAAATATCGTATTGCTCGGAGACGGCAAATGAAAAAAGTGATTTCAGTTGTTGGTGCAAGACCCAATTTTATGAAAGTTGCACCAATTTACCATAGTTCTAATGATGCAAAGTTTGAACATAAAATTGTTCATACTGGGCAACACTACGATTATAATTTATCTGATAGCTTCTTTGTTGATTTGGAATTACCAAAACCAGATTTTTTTCTTGGAGTTGGCTCGGGCAGTCATTCTGTACAAACTGCAAAGATAATGATGGAATTTGAGAAAGTTTTAGAAATTGAAAAACCCGATTTAGTTATTGTTGTAGGTGATGTTAATTCAACAATTGCCTGTGGCTTGGTTACGGTAAAAATGGGAATAAAATTAGCTCATATCGAAGCAGGTCTACGAAGTGGCGACCGTTCAATGCCCGAAGAAATCAACCGAATTGCTACTGATTCAATTTCTGATTATTATTTTATAACTGAACAAAGTGCGTTAGATAATTTGATTTTTAGTGGAATTTCCGAAGAAAAGATATTTTTCGTAGGAAATACTATGATTGATTCTCTCGTTAAAGGTTTGCCAAAAGCTGAATTATCTTCGGTTTTAGAAGATTACCAATTAACCAGAGGTGAGTTTATATTAGCTACTTTGCATCGCCCAAGTAATGTGGATAATAAGCAAAGTTTAGAAGATTTTTACGAAGTGTTTAAGAGCGTATCGAAAAATATAAAAATTGTATTTCCAATTCATCCACGAACTACAAATAAACTAACTGAATTTGGACTTTTAGAAAAATTCAAATCTTTAGAAAATTTAGTAATGATTCCACCGGCGCCTTATATTGATTTTTTGAAATTGATGAAATATTCAAAATTAGTAATGACTGATTCTGGTGGTATCCAAGAGGAAACTACATATTTAGATGTGCCTTGCTTAACTTTACGAACAACAACCGAGCGACCAATTACAATAGAAATTGGTTCGAATTTGCTTATTAACCCCAACAAAGATAATATTATTGATGCTTTGGATAATTCATTAAAAAATCCAAAAAAGAGAATACAAATGCCTTTACTTTGGGACGGGCAAGCCGCAAAGAGAATTGTAAAAATTATTGAAAATAAAATATTAAGTTAATTTTAAGGATATTTTATTTATTGACTGAAATAAAACGATATTTAGAACATATTTTTGATAATTTTCACAAATTCATAATAATTTATTAATTTGCTTTTTTAATTTTTTTATTTTTCTATGAAGAATTTATTTTTGAAACAAACATATATCTACATAATCATATTTTTGTCTATTAACCTCAATTCTTTTGCACAAGTAACCAAAGGTGAAAGTCCATTTGAAACCGAAAGAACTATGCAAGAGGAATTTACAAAAACACTTGGTTCTGATATTACCAAAGCCACCGCATCTATACCTGTTGGTAATTCAATAAATTCTGACTTTTATTACTTGGGTCCTGGCGATGTGTTAAGCATTACAATTAACCCTATCCAGCCTTATCCTGCTACAGTGCAAGTTACTCCTTCCTCATCTATCATTATCCCAAGATTTGGCGTATTTAATGTTCAAAATATGACAATTTCTCAGGCAAAAGATACAATTTTAAAGGAATTATTAAAACGCAATCCTAATATTACTGTTGATATTTCGCTTCAGAAAGCAAGAATGAGTATGGTGAATATAAAAGGCAATTTACTTTTTCCTAACATTTATGTAATGCCATCATCTTTTCAAGTTTCCACTGCAATAAATTATGCTAATAAAATTAATTCAGCCGAAATATCTCAATCTCAATTCGGTGCTGTAAATAAATATAATGAATTGAACAAGGAAAAATTCAAAGCCTTTAATGAAGGGAAAATCTCTCCAGTGTCTCAATTCTCATCTCGAAATATTCTTCTTCTTCGTCCCGATGGGTCGGCAATAAGCGTGGATATTGAAAAATCAAAAATAAACAATGACCCATCACTAAATCCTTACGTTCGTGAAGGAGACGAAATTATTATTCCTTTCGAAAAAAATGAATATCCACAGATTTCAATTGCAGGAGAAGTTAATCGACCAATTACTTTGCCATATAAAAGGGGCGATTCTGTCTCTACATTACTCAGATTTGGCTATGGATTTACTCAAGATGCAGACTTAAACAATGTGAAATTATATTCCAACAATCAAACTATAAATTTGGAAGTTGATAAAAACGGCAAATTGCTTTCCTCTGATTTTCCAATTTCAGAAGGAAGTTTGATAATTGTAAATTCCAAAACAAAACCTCAAAATTTTCAGCCCAGAGTTGTGTCGGTTTATGGTGAAGTTAATAATCCTGGAGTTTATGTTTTAGATGATAATAGCAATTTAGTAAAAGATGTAATAACCAAAGCAGGTGGACTTACCAAAAATGCTTATCTACCACTTGCTAATATTTATCGTTATAATGCAGTAAGTGATTTCAAAATGGACTTGACACGCGAATTTAGCGAAGCATTCCGTTATAGTAATCTAACTTTAGAGGACACAACTCGATTCTTGATTGATATGAATTATCCCCAAAACTTTGTTTCATGTGATTTTTCAAAATTATTCGAGCAGAATGATTCATCAAATAATGTAGAACTTAAAACAGGCGATATAGTTTATATTCCATCGCAACCAAAGGAAGTTTATGTTTTTGGTCAAGTTAAAAATCCAGGGTTTGTGGCTTATGTTCCAAATAAAACTATGGATTATTATATCGAAAAAGCAGGTGGATATTCCGATGGCGGCATCAAGAAAAGAGCAAGAATTATTCGCGGTCGCAACCAAATTTGGGACAAGCCCGGAGAAGGTGTTTTTGTAAATGCAGGCGACCAAGTGTATGTACCTCGCGAGCCAGATATTCCAATTTGGTTACAAATCCAAAAATGGGGAGCTTATGCTGCAATTTTGGGTGCAGCAGTAACATTCTTCAACTTACTTTATGGAATATACTTAAATTCTATTCAAAATAAAAAGAAATAACAAATGAAACAAATATTATTATTTATTATTTCCATTTTGATTGGAACTTCTGTCCTTTATTCCCAAGTGGAAGATGTGCCTATTTCTAATTCAATATATGACTTTCTGTTAAGATTAGAATCTCGTGGATTTGCAGGTCGTTATTCATTATCCCAAATTCCATTACAGAAAGCCGAAATTATTGAAATATTGCAAATTGCTCGTCAAAATGATACTTTACTTTCCAAAACTGATAAATCAGTATTAACAAAGTTTGAATTAGAATTTGGAATTATCAAAAATGATTATTCGGTAGTTTTTCCTTCAAAAAGCAATGATGAAAGTATTTTCTGGGCAGGCTTTTTTGATAATCCGGAAAAAGTTTTTTATTATTCAAATACCCCAGATTATGTTTCGGAAGTTCGTCCATTAGGGGCATTTGAATTTATTCAAAGTAGCAATGCTGATAGCAATCAAAGTATAGCGATTGGCACACTTGGAGTGCGATTTAGCGGTAGTGTTGGCGATCATCTGGGCTTCTTCCTGCAAGCAACAAATGGACGGGAAGTATATGGCGACAAGCAACTTGTGATGTCTGTCCCCGAATATAGCAAAAGTATTAAATTTAAATATTACGATAGTGATATTGACTTAACTCAATCTCACGTGACTTATCAAAATGGGTGGTTTAAAGCAAAAATTGGACGGATGGAGGAGAAATTTGGAGCGGGCTTATTCCAAAGTGCATTTCTTTCTACCAAATCTCCCGCTGTTGATGCCTTAACATTAACAGCAAAATTTGATGTTTTCAAATATTCATATTATTTTGGAAGTTTGATTGGTAATGCAATTACAGAAGCCGAAACTGGTTTTACAAGCAAGTTGAATTCCAAATACTTCAATCAACATAGGTTTGTTGCTACTCCTTCTTGGGGAGAAATAAGTTTCTGGGAATCTGTTATTTATTCCGAGCGCGGATTAGAATTGGCTTACCTCAATCCATTAAGTTTTTTCAAATCATTAGAACATCAATTGCACGATAGGGACAATAGCTTGATGGGAATGGATTTTACTTTGAATTTTATCAAAAATTTATCAATAAAATCGAGCTTTCTATTAGATGATATGCAATTTGAGGAAATTGGAACGGGATATTGGAGCAATAAAACTGCTTTTAATATTGCTGGAATTTATTCGAGTAAATATAATTTTGATTTTGGATTAGAATATGCTCGCGTAGAGCCTTATACTTATTCCCACTTTAATCCTAAAAATGCTTATACAAATGATAATCTACTTTTGGGTTCTGTATTACAACCAAATTCAGAGCAATTCGGTGCTTTATTTCAGTATTGGTGGGGGCAAAAAATTCCATTAAAAGTGCAATTCACATACTCTCGCCACGGTGACAATATTTACGATTCAACTGGATTTATGATAAGAAATGTAGGTGGCGATGTGTTGTATTCCCGAAGGAATGAAATTCCCGAACATAATTTTGCTGGTGATAGTATGAAAGTAACATTTTTAGATGGAATTTTACAAGAAACTTATTTGCTAAATATTAACTTTGGGTGGGAATTTATTCGTAATTATTTTATCATCGCAAACTATCAAATGCATATTCAAAACAAAAAAACACAAAATTATATAAGAATTTTATTAACAATTAATCAATTTTGAAAACAATTTATTAATTTGAATGTTTAAATTTTTCAATTTTGTGCTTTTGATATAATTCTACCAAAAAACATATTTAATGAACAGTAACCGTATCCAAATATTGTCTGAAATTATTGCAGATTTTTTTGCAATTACAATCAGTTTTCTTGTGCAGTATTGGTTTCGATTTCATTCGGGACTTGTGCCAAGCTCGATTAGTCCAGACTTTCAAGTAACAATCATTACATATTTTTTTATTTTAATTTTTTGGTATTCAATTCTAATATTTATGGGAATGTACAAAAATTGGTATGAATTATCACCGATTGAAGAAATTTGGGGAGTATTAAAATCCGTTTTCTCGGGGACGTTAATAATCGTTACTTTAGTTTATAGTGCTTCGAGCAACTCGCCAAGATTAATGTTTTTGAGTTACTTATTGATTTTTTCTTTGGTAATATCTCTTGGTAGATATTCTAATAGGCTTATTCAAAAACGTTTACGTGCCAAAGGTATCATCAAAATACCAATAATAATCATTGGAGATATGCAAAGTTGTACCGGCTTCTATCAAGAATGTAAAAAGTCATTGAATTGGGGTTATTTACCTGTAGCATTTATTGTTTCGGACGAGAATATTGATGAAAACAATACAACTATTCCAACTTTTTCTAAACTTCATAAGATGACAAGTCAGGAATTTGAAGATATTATTAAGCAATTCAATCCCGAAATAATAGTTTTGATGAAATCACTTCGTAAAAATTACGAAACTTTAATGGAAATTACAAGCATTGCCGAAGATAATAATATCAGAATTAAAATTGAACCTGATTTGTATGATGCCTTTACGGGTCAATCACAAACGCGCAATCTGTGGGGAATTCCTTTAATTGAAATAAATACCGAGATAATCAAGCCTTATCAGAGATTTTTGAAAAGGTCATTTGATATAGTCTTCAGTTTATTAGTGATTATTATTGGCTTCCCAATTTGGTTTATTGTTGGCTTACTTGTTAAATTAACATCTAAAGGACCAGTTTTTTTTGTGCAAAATAGAATTGGCAAAGATGGAAAAGTATTTAAAATATACAAATTTCGCTCGATGACAACCGAGCAAAAGACCAAAACTCCTAATTGGACAACAAGCAATGACCCAAGAGTTACTCCTTATGGTAGATTTATCCGAAAATCTCATTTGGACGAAATCCCTCAATTTTGGAATGCATTGATTGGGGATATGAGTGTAGTGGGACCACGTCCAGAACAACCGCATTTTGTGGAAGAATTTACCAAAGCAATTCCGCAATATGCACGCAGACACAAAGTCCGTCCAGGCTTAACTGGCTGGTGGCAAGTGAAATATACGTCTTACGAGTTATCATTAGATGAAATAAAAAATAGATTGAAAGATGATTTTTATTACATTGAGAATTATTCCTTCAAGTTAGATATGGAAATAGTTATCCGCACCGTTTGGCTTGTAGTTAAAGGTCATGGACAAACATAGAGAGATTTTTATGAAGAAGAGTATTGTTGTAATTCCGACATATAATGAGATTGATAATATTGCTAATTTAGTTGAAGCAATACATAATTCAGTGCCCGAAACTGACATTCTGATTGTTGATGATAATTCTCCCGATGGCACTTCTGATGCTGTTCGCGAGATGATGAAAACTGATGCTAAGTTGAAATTACTTTTCCGTGAGAAAAAACAGGGCTTGGGCACTGCCTACTGTGCAGGATTTAAATATTGTCTTGAGCAGAATTATGATTATATTTTGCAAATGGATGCTGACTTCTCCCACGACCCTAATGAACTACCACGTTTTTTAGAAGAAATTGAAAATTATGATCTTGTTATAGGCTCTCGTTACATTAATGGTGTAAATGTAATAAATTGGCCACTTTCGCGATTAATGCTTAGTTATGGTGCTAATGTTTATTCAAGGAGAGTAACTGGTATGCCACTGCGCGATGGAACTGGTGGCTTTAAGTGTTTTCGTGCAAGTATGCTTAGACTTATCAATCTAAATGAAATCAAGACAAATGGATATGGATTTCAAATTGAAATGAATTACAGAATGTGGAAATTAGGTGCTCGAATTAAAGAAATATCTATTATTTTTGTTGATAGAAGAAGCGGCACTTCCAAAATGAGTAAGAATATTATTTGGGAGGCAATGTGGTTGGTTTGGAAATTGAGATTTTCTTTTAAACTACATAGCCGCTCCCGACATATTCGCAAAGAATTATTGAAGAATAATAAGTAAGAAATGGCACTGATTTTTGATGAGAAGGATTTTTACGAATCTATAGAAATTCCAAGTTTTGTAGAAATAAAAATTAAAAATTCTAAGTTTCTGGGTGCTTCATTTCCGATTAATTCCAAAGAAGAAGCCGAAGAAATTTTAGAAAAAACACGAAAAAAATATTATGATGCCAATCATAATTGCTATGCTTATGTGCTTGGTGATAATTCCGAACAAATAAAATACTCCGATGATGGTGAACCAAATGGCACCGCAGGGAAGCCAATTTTGCAATCAATCAATCACTTCAACCTCAAAAATGTGCTGGTGATAGTTACTCGATATTTTGGTGGAACTAAACTTGGTGTAGGTCCTTTAGGTAGAGCATACTACGACACAGCACTTGAAGTGTTGAGTAAATCAGGAAAACGAATATACTATTTTACAACCTCATTAAAATTCGCAATTGATTATAGCGAAATAACAATAATCAAAAGATCTATTGAAAAATATTCTGTAAAATTGACGGAAAATTATACTGATATAGTAGTTTTTAATGCTGATATTCTCACCTCAAAAATTGATAAGTGCAAATCAGAATTAATTGCACTAACAAATGGGAAAATTAATTTTATAGAAGCGCAATAATAATTTTACAATAACGCAATTAAATAATGAGGAAAGTAAAATTAAATATGGATTTGTAGAAACAGCAATGTGGTGGCCCATCAATCACCAAGTTTCACCTAAAACAAGTGCATTGCAATGCAAAGATTGCCACAATCAAGGCAAGAGAATGGATTGGGCTGCTTTAGGATATCCTGGAGACCCAATGAAAAAAGGCAGCAGAGTAAAGAACGGATTAGTGAAATAATAATTCGTTGTAAGTGTTAAGTTTTCAACATTGTGGAAAACTTAAAAAAAATGATAATAAGCCATTTGGTTTTTCTCTTCACAAATTCTTAACTTTGAACTTGTGAAAAATGCAAATCAAATGGCTATTATTTTAAACTTATTTGGCGGACCTGGATCAGGTAAAACTACTCTTGCAGCAGGTATTTTCCATTCCCTTAAAATACTTCATAAAAATGTGGAAATCGTATCGGAATTTCCGAAAGAACTTATTTTAGCTCAGAACCAAATCGCTCTCGATAATCAATTCTATGTCACTGGTCATCAAGCTTACCGTCAGTGGTCTGCATCCAAAATATACGATTATGTAATAATGGATTCGCCAATTTTATTGGGTGCGATTTATAATAATGATGAGCATATTTCTGCTGAATTTAACGCTTTTTTATTAAAATATCATCAAGAATTTAATAATATTAATATTTACTTAAAGCGGGATTCTAATTGGCTTTATAGCACCAAAGGTCGCCGCCATAATAGCGAAGAAGCATTGGCAAAAGATGAAGAAATTTATAATTTTTTGGTAAATAATAATATTGATTTCCACGAAATTGATAGAATGAATCCCAATATCGAACAACACATTTTAGGCGATATTTTACAAATTACTGAATTTAATTATGATATGAGATTTAGTCCTTACATTCATAAATTGTAAAAAAATAATTTTACTGAAATTGCGAGTTCCTATTTATCGGGTCGAAGCAACCAAATTTAATTTGAAAATGTGAGAATG
>DYLM01000120.1 GCA_020722095.1 Chloroherpeton thalassium | reverse complement strand
AATTTAAGGGTAAGTAGAAAGTTCTAAATATATCTAAAATACCGCAATAATTCGTAGTATTTTTTTCGCCGGCTATTACAGTTTCCGAAGATGATTTTCTTATCCAAAATAAATTGCTCAAGAACTCAGTATATCCTGAAGTATTATTTCCCAATATGAATTGATAATAAGATATCGTTTTTAAAGCATATTCATAAAAGTCTTTTCTATCGGTTAATTTACTGAGACGGAGCAGATTGGAGAACATAATAGAATTGCCGGAAGGCATTGCCGAATCATCAATCTCCTTTGGCCTTAGCAGTATTTTCTCAGTTAATTCAGAAGTCTTGAAAAACGCTCCTTGTTCTTTATCATAGAACAATTCAATGGCTTTTTCTGTTAGAATCACAGCTTCATTCAAATATTGTATTTCACTGCTTGCCGTATAAATTTCAATGAGACCATAAACGAGATAAGCATAATCGTCCAACATACCTTCAACGGAATTCCTTCCTTCAAAATAAGCATGCCAAAGCATTCCATCTTTTTTCAAGAAATTCGCCAAAATAAAATCTGCTACCTTCTTTGCAAAATCAATATATTCTTCATTATTAATCACAAAAGCAGCTTTTGCAATAGCAGCAATGATAAAACCATTCCAGTCGGCAAGGATTTTCTTGTCAATCATCGGTCTCACTCTTTTCTGCCTGACCTGAGATAGGCTAAGTATGCAACTATCAATAAATTTTGCGATATTTTCATCTTCGAAAACATTTTCTTTAAGATGTAGGATATTCAATTTTTTATTATTTCCACCGAGTTCGGGAGTAAAATTTCCATCAGCTTCGATATTATATATTTCCATAAATTTCGTTGCGTCATTGCCAAGGATTTCTTTTATTTGCTCTGCTGTCCATAAGTAAAAACTACCCTCTTCACCGTCACTGTCAGCATCTTCGGCGGAATAAAAACCGCCATCAGGTGAGAGCATCCGGGTTGTTAGATAATTTATCAATTCATGAATGGTTCTTGAGAACAGTTTGTCTTTGCTAATCTGGAATGCTTCAGAATAAGCAATCAGTAAGCCTGCTTGGTCATATAACATTTTTTCATAATGCGGCACTAAAAATTTGGGTTCAATTGTATAGCGGTGAAATCCCGAGCCGATATGGTCATAAATGCCCCCAAATCTCATTTTCTTTAAGGTAAATAGAACCATTTCCAAAGATTTTTTATCATTGAATATTTTGTTATATCGCATCAAATATCTCAAGTGATGAGGAGTAGGAAATTTCCTCTCATAGCCAAAGCCTCCATTTATTGAATCATACATTGCCTCGAGCTCCGAATATGCAGAGTGAAAAAATTCCTCGTCAAATTCGCTATTTTGTTTATTGGCATCTAATATGTCGAGCTTATTATTTCTATTCAAATTGGATTTCACGGAGTTGACGACCTTATTTATCTCATCTCTGCTATTATTCCAGTATTGGATAATATTTCGTAATAAATCAAGCAGATCGATTTGTCCCATCCTTGAAACCGGCGGGAAGTATGTTCCAATATAGAATGGGTCTCTATCCGGTGTCAAAAAAGCTGTTAAAGGCCAACCGCAACTACTATTCATCATATAACAAACACGCATATAGACACTGTCTATATCGGGTCTTAGTTCACGGTCAACCTTGATGCAAATAAAATTTTCGTTCATATATGTTGCTATTTCATCGTTCTCAAAGGATTCATGAGCCATTACATGACACCAATGACAAGTTGAATATCCAATGGACAAAAATATAGTCTTATCCTCTTTTACTGCCTTTTCAAATGCTTCGTCGCCCCATTCATACCAATCGACAGGATTATAAGCATGTTGTCTCAAATATGGACTGTTCGAATTAATCAATCTGTTTGCTCTATTCTTCACTTGGCTATTCCTAAATATCATTTATAAATCAAAAATATACAGTATAAAATTGTTTATCTATATTATCATACAAGGGAAATATAATAATATAATAAACAAAAACTTTTCTAGTTGGCAATGCATTGAAAAGAACTATCCCTTTAAAATAAGCGGGATATCAACTCCTAAAAAGAAAACAATATTGAAAATTCAAAAATGTATGCACTATTTTTAATTAATTATTAAAATTCCAAATTGATACCAATACTCGGCAGAATACCAAAAGAAACAGAATATTCAGTTTCTTGTAATCTTGGATTCCACCTAATTTGAGATACATTTTTCCTGTTATAAATGTTTTGAATATCAATATATGTAGTAAGCCCCATCGCAATGAAATTCCATTTTTTATCAATTCTCAAATCAAGTTGATGAAAAAATTGTAATCGTTCCCCGTCATTATATCTAGTAAAATCAATTTTCCCATTAGTTGAATATGGTGTTGTCGGCAAACCTGTCGATGCTCTAAACTTTGAAGAAATTTCCCATTCATCATTAAATCTATATGCAAGAACAAAATTTAAAATAAAAGGTGAGTCGTATGTACTTTTTCTTTCTATTCCGTCGAGTGAAATGAATTTAGTTTCACTCAGAGTAATGCTGAATAAGCCAAACAAAGGTATATCACTAAGCTTCTTTTGAATAAACAATT
The DNA here is from genome assembly GCA_020722095.1 of Chloroherpeton thalassium. Lineage (GTDB taxonomy): Bacteria > Bacteroidota > Ignavibacteria > Kapaibacteriales > UBA2268 > GWF2-33-9. The sequence goes on along the minus strand of DYLM01000120.1, from coordinate 2,041 downwards.
CAATGCCTCTGGAAAATCCCGTGGTTGCCATATTTAATGGTTCTAATCCATAAGGTATATCATTACTAATATCTTCAAATCCGGAAGGTGCGAGAACAGATTGAGGTCTCCAGACTCGACCCGGATAGTTAGAATACCATTTATAGTAAACTTCAAATTGCACTTTTACGTCTTCTGTCGGTGTATGGTCATATCCAAGAACTATCTGGTCAACCTTTATTGCTTTCAAAGGTTTTGTAGAGCCTCCAATCATCCAAATATATGAGGGTGGCTGATAATATCTTCCTGTACTAATTGAAATTGCTGAAACATCGTTAATTTGATAAATTAATGACAATCTTGGGTTGAAATACCACTTGGATTCTGTATTACCAAAATAATCCAATCTTCCACCGGCACTTAGTTTATAACGTCCCAATCCGGCTGTTAAACTGAAGTATGTAGCATTATTATAAACATTAAATGAAGTATCAATTGTCAAAGGTTGCTCTTTCCCATTGTTGTCCACTCTTACATAACCTGGTATAAGGACATTATATTCCAAATTCGATGCATATTTAATTTGGTTGCCAAAAATCAAATCAATTTTGTTAGGAAAAAGAAATTCAAAATCAGCTTTTAGGCTCATTTCGCCTTCCTTTGAAATATTATTAAAGATATTAACCAAATTCGAATCTTGTTGAGTTGTATTAAAATTCGTGTAAGTTCTACCCATAGTAAATCTACCAAAACCATTTTTAAATAATGTTTTCCAAGTCAGACCTGTAAAATATTGATTTTGTGTAGGTGCTAAAATATTACTGTTATTATATTTATCGTCTTGTGTTTTATTATTCAATTCAACAGCATCCAAAGCTCCAATAGCTAAAAATGACAGTGAATTAGCTTGATCGATGTTGTAGTTTATTTTTCCCTGGAAATCCCAATATTTTGGAATAAATGAAAAACCTACTGCCTTGAATATAAAATCAAGATAACTTCTCCTTACACTAAAAAGATAAGAACCATGGTCGTTCAAAGGTCCTTCGAGTTCAATACCAAAACTTGTTGTAGATAAATTAAGCTTACATCCAAACATCTCTTCATTTCCATTTCTTAGCTGAATATTTGTTATCGATGATACTTTACCTCCATATTTTGCCCCGAATCCACCTGAAGAGAAGCTTACATCTTTTACATAATCAATATTAATTATTGACAAAGGGCCTCCGGATGCACCCTGAGAACCAAAATGGTTAATATTAGGTATTTCAATATTATCGACAATAAATAAATTTTCGAACGGAGCTCCACCTCTTACTATTAAATCATTTCTTCCAACAGAAACTACAGCCACACCCGGTAATAAAGCTGTTGCCCTTAGCACGTCCTCCTGTACTCCGGGAGCACCTTTTATATCGTCTGCATTTAGTGTTTGCGTACTTGTTACTGTTTCTTAATTTTTTATAAAATAACTTGACCTTACTTCTAATCCATCTAAAATTATCATTTTTTCAACAAGTTCAATTTCGAGATTTTCCGGAAGTCCCGGATTTACGCTTACATTTGGCTGTACATAGGTTTCATATCCGATTCCTGAAAACTGAACACTATAAATTCCGGGAGGTATAATCTTAACAAGAAAGTTCCCGTTGGAATTTGTATATGTTCCCATTTTTGTTCCTAAAATCCTGACGGTGAAAGCTATTAAAGGTTTTTGTATTGTCTTACTTAACAACCTGCCTGCTATTATTCCTGTATTATTTTCTTTATTTTTCTCTTCAGAAAATAAATTATTAGATATTAAAAGTATTGTCATGAAAAAAATAAGATAATTTAATCTCATGCTTATTTGAACTCCTTTGAATTAGTTAATAATTTTTAATTTTGCAAAAAACGTTATAAATTTTTATTTATTTTAGTATGTCTATTTTTATGCTAAACACTTAGAAAATTTAAAAAAAATAAATTTGGAAAAATTTAATACGACAGGAAATATCCCCCTCTATAAATATCCCTTTATAATAATACAAAGGGATATAAATATGCGTTGTGGAGATGG
>DYLM01000119.1 GCA_020722095.1 Chloroherpeton thalassium | reverse complement strand
CCTATGGAAATTTACAATAACTATGGTGAATGGTTACTTCAGTCTGACTATGATTCCCAAATTTTTCTTCTAACTACTCACTTTCCCCATTCATACAAGGGCAGATTTTGTCTTGGATTTCTTTGCTTATTTTAATGTCTTCAAATGGCTTAAAGTCAAGTATTCTCTGCTTAACATTATCGTAACCTTTGTTGTTGCCATCGGTATTTGCTATCCAATATTCCAAGGCTTTTTGGTTGGAATATGAGCAAAATTGCATCAAAATCACTGCCGAAATATAGCCCGATTGATGCCAACCATTCCAACAATGCAAGTAAATTGGACCTAATGCAGGATTATCTATTCGTTCTTTCACCAAGTTCATTATTTTTCGCAAATTGCTTGTATCATTCAAAGTATTCTTTTGATAATGTAAGATATTTGTCGAGTCGCTATTGTAATATGTTGTTTTGGAATTATCAAAATTCTTTGAGTATAAATAAATCGATTCGGTAAAACCATAGTCGCATAAATGTTGCAAGCCATCATCGGGCATTGGATTGCGGTTATCTCGCTTGTTAGTCCTATGATAAAAGTTATTTGCTCCGCCGCGATATGCAATACCATAAAGTATAGTTTTCATATTCCGTGTGCCATAAAGCAAATCAAATCCATCGCCATAATTATTTGTAATTTTATCTTCTAAGCAATCCTTCTTGAATAAATTTTGATAGTAATTTACTTTATCATCAAGAGTTTTAAATTTGGGTAAATTTACTTTATCTTCTGCAACTAATATAGAATTAATCAAAAATATTGCAAAAATTATATTTAGTAAATAATTTGGCTTTATTCTATAAAACTTCATATTTTTCCCTTATTTAACAATTTCACCAAATAAAGTTGCAGAATTTGAACGAATAATTTTGGTATGTACTAAGTCGCCCTCTTTGTATTTATTTTCAAAATTATCAAATATCACGACTTTATTTGATTTTGTCCTTCCCATCCATTCGGTAGCCTTTTTCTTTGATGGCTTCTCCACTAATACTTCCATTGTCTTGCCAATTTCAAGTTGATTGCGAGACTTTGAAATTGAATTTTGTAGAGAGATAATTTCATTCAATCGTCTCGTTTTTATTTCTTCTGGTACATTGTCATCTAATTTATATGCCTTAGTGCCTTCGCGTGGAGAATATTTAAACATAAACGCTCCATCTAATTGCACTGCTTTCATTAGTTCGATTGTGTCTTGGTGGTCTTGCTCGGTTTCGTCTGGAAATCCCGCAATAATATCCGAAGATAATGCGTAGTCAGTTAGGTTTTCTTTGATTTTCTGAATTCTACCCAAATAATGTTCTCTGGTATAACCACGATTCATCAAATCCAAAATCCTATTTGAACCTGATTGGAATGGCAAATGTATGTAATTGCAAATATTATCAAATTCCGCCATTGCATAAATCAAATCATCGCTCATATCCAATGGGTGAGAGGTTACATATCTAATTCTCATTTCTGGTGCTTGTTTAGCAACTTTTCGTAGCAAATTAGGAAAATCAATATTTTGCTTTTCGTTAAAATAACTATTTACATTTTGTCCAAGTAAAGTTACTTCGCGGAAGCCGTTATCTTGCAATTTGGAAATTTCGTCTAAAATGGACTGGACCCCACGCGAGCGTTCTCGTCCACGAGTGTATGGCACGATGCAATAAGTGCAGAAATGATTGCAGCCACGCATAATTGCAAGCCAAGCAGAGAGCCCTTTGGTTCGTAATGGTTCAATGTCTTCGTAAGTTTCAACCCGACTTAGACGGACAGCAATCCCAATTTCCCCAGCAAGTGAATTTTCCAAAATTTCGGGAACTCTGCGGTATTCATCTGGACCGATTACCATCTTGACTAAATCCGATTTCTCCAAAATCTCGTCTCGCATACGTTCAGCCATACAGCCAATAATTCCAACTTTAAGGTTTTTCTTTTTCTTTTTGTATTGTTTTAATTGTGTAAGTCTATTCCAAATCGTTACTTCGGCATTGTCGCGAACGCTACAAGTGTTAAGTAGAATAAAATCGGCACCATCAGGAGTATCAATAATTGAATAATTATTTGTTTTGGCAAGAATACCTTTGAGAATTTCGCTGTCGTATTCATTCATCTGACAGCCATAAGTTTCTATATAAACGCTTTTAGGCATAGTAAATTCTAAATTATTAAAAATTAAATAGGAATAGACGAATAAAAAAACAAAATTGGCAGTTTGATTACAAGGCTTCGTAAATTGGCCCTTTAACCGTTAAAGTGGATTTGATTAATTTAACTTCGAAAGAATTAATTTCCCCGAAATCAAAAAATCTCAATTCTTCAATTTTTGTTATATAATCAGGCTTGAGCGACTTAATTCGGGCTAAAGTCATATGTGGAAGATAATTCTTTTTATCGAAGTGTATATTATTTTTGACAAGCAAATCCGATAGTTTCTTGTGAATTTTAAAAATTCCCTTCGATGGAGAATATAATTTACTAACAATTTGCCTTGGATTATTTAAATGCGGAAAGCCCATCAGACTTTTAACAATAATCTTTTCATCATATTTCTTTAATAATGGAGATAATGTATTTTTTAGACTTTCAATATTCTTGTCTGGAATCTCGCCCAAAAAATGAAAAGTGAAATGCATATTTTCTTCTTCCACCCATTTACCTACAAATATATCTTCTGATTTTGTGTAAAATTCTTTGTATTTTTCTATAATTTCTGGAGAATTTAGAAATGCTCCTATAAAAACTCTCATAATTTTATTTTTTTTTTAAATTTACTATTTTAATAATACGAAATTATAAAAAAAACCTTAATTTAGAGGTATAATTATTTACAAAAGTTGAGATTAATGATTTCTTCGGAAAATTTGACAAGAGATGAACTTGTTGCAAGGTGTGCAGAACTTGAATATAAGCTAAGTTTGAAAGAAATAACGACTGACGATGCTCAATCAACTAATATTTTACGGAATATTTTCAATTCTGTCAGTTTGTGTTTTGTTGCTTTGGATATTGATGGCAAGGTAATTGAATTTAACAAAGCATACTTAGAATTTGCTCAGACATTTTATGGCAAAACTCCAGAAAAAGGGGAACACTACGAGGACTTTGTTCCGGAAAATAAATTACAAATGATTCATAATTATTATGAGCAAGTTCTAAAAGGCGAACATTTAACTTTTAATGATGAACACAAAATTAACAATCGCACTTATATATTTCTTAAAACTTATATTCCAATTATCGATAATAATGGTCAGATAACTGGCGTATTAGTTTCAATTCAAGATATTACTCAAAAGGAAGAAATACAATCCAAATTTGCAAGGACTTATAATACATTCTATACCGTAATTAATTCACTACAATTAATGGTTTTTGCCGTTGATAGTAAAACGTTTGATATAATTTTTGCTAATCATTTCTTTGTTGCAGTAAATGGCGAAGCTAAAGACAAAAATTACTTTGATTTTTTCCAGAATGACGAACTTAAATTGAAAGATGTAAAGAAAAAACTTAAAGATATTCCACCTCAGATTAATTTAATCAATATGTACGAAGTATACTTGGAAAAATTTAATAGATGGATGAAAGTTTATTTCCGTCAAATCACTTGGATTGAGGGTGGGGCAAATATTATTCTATTTTATCTTATTGATATTGAAGATTACAAACAAAACCAAAAGCAACTTGAGGAAATCAATCAAAAATTAGAAAGCACTATTAATGAGAGAACTGCCGAGCTCAAAAGTTTGCTCACCGATTTGGAGTCCGAAATTGAAAGGAGAAAGCAAACCGAAACAGAATTAATGATGACTAAAGAACAAATCTCTTTGAGTTTACGCAAAGAGCAACAACTTTCCAATGTTAAATCGCGGATACTTAATAATGTGGCACACGAAATAAATACACCGCTTACTGTGATTTCTACATCTGCTTTTTTAATTGATATATATTTAAGCCAACAAAATTATTCTACGATTCCTGAATTAGCCAAAAAAATTCAAGATGCCTCTTCCACTCTATTCTCCATTGTTGAAAATTCTCAATTAGCTACAAATTCAGACGACGTAACTTATTTTGCTGATTACGAAACTCTCAATTTTATTGATTTCATCAAAAATATTATGAAAGAGATTGAGGAAAATGATAATAATAATCACATTTTCCAAACCATTCTTCAGTCTCACGTAATTATTCTATCTACAAATTACCAAATGCTAAAACAAGCAATTATTCCTCTGTATGATAATGCTGTGAAATATAGTGAAAAAGGAACTGTTATTACTACAAAAATCACAGAAGACTCCCAAAATGTTCAGCTTTCCATAATTGATAATGGTATTGGTATTTCCGAAGAAGATCTGCCTTATATTTTCGATATGTTTTATCGCTCCCAGAAACATATCGGTATTGTTCATGGCTCGGGGCTTGGACTCTCGATTGCCAAGCAACAAGTAGAAAAATTAGGGGGCAAAATCTATGTTCAATCCAATGAAAATATTGGCTCGGAGTTCACTATTGAAATTCCCGGAATAAATCTCGCCGATAATTAGAAAATTATAATTAGACTGCAGGGTTTGAATTATTGAATTGATTATTGGTGCTATTTTTCTTAAGTTCTACTTATATAGGACAATTT
>DYLM01000018.1:22926-28267 GCA_020722095.1 Chloroherpeton thalassium | reverse complement strand
ATCTTCTAAACAAAAAATCCTCCAAATGATTAGTTTACTTGGAGGATTTTATTTTATAAATAACTTTGATTACAAACTTGGTCCAGTCATATTTTCTGGTTTTACATATTTATCAAAATCTTCTTCTGATAAAATTTCCAATTTTGTAGCGGCTTGTTTTAATGTTAATTTATTTTTGTGAGCATATTTTGCAATTTTTGCTGCATTGTCATAACCAATATGTGGATTCAAAGCAGTTACTAACATCAGCGTGTTTTGAACATAATAATCAATCTTTTCTTTATTAGCTTCTATTCCAACTGCACAATGTTCGTTGAACATACGAGCAGTATCGGCTAATAAACGCACACTTTGCAAGAAATTGTAAATCAATACTGGCTTGAACACATTCAATTCAAAATTGCCCGAAGCGCCAGCCATATTTACTGCAACATCATTTGCCATAACTTGCACAGCAACCATCGTCATTGCTTCGCTTTGAGTTGGATTTACTTTACCTGGCATTATTGATGAACCCGGTTCGTTTTCGGGAATTGACAATTCGCCAATACCGCAACGTGGACCAGAAGCCAACCAGCGAATATCATTGGCAATTTTCATAAATGATGCTGCAATAGTTTTGAGTGCACCGTGAGCAAATACCAAAGCATCGTGAGCAGCTAATGCTTCGAACTTATTGGGCGCAGCAACGAATGGAAGACCCGTAATTTCAGCAATTCTTGCAGCTGTTCTATCGGCAAATTCAGGATGTGTGTTCAAGCCTGTGCCAACAGCAGTTCCCCCTATTGCTAATTCGTAAATTCCGGGTAGGACTAAATTCAAGCGATTTATTGCCATATCCAGTTGTTGCACATAAGCCGAAAATTCCTGACCTAATGTTAATGGCACTGCATCTTGCAAGTGAGTGCGACCAACTTTGATAATATCTTTAAATTCTTCTGCTTTTGCCTGCAATGTGTTTCTGAAAATTTTCAAAGATGGAATTAAGTAATTTACTATCTGTTCGGCAGCAGCGATATGCATTGCAGTTGGGAAAGTGTCGTTTGAGCTTTGCGATTTGTTTACATCATCATTTGGATGAATTGGCTTTTTGCTGCCCATTTCTCCGCCAGCCATTTCGATAGCACGATTGGAAATAACTTCGTTGGAATTCATATTGGTTTGTGTGCCCGAACCAGTTTGCCAAATTGATAATGGAAAATGTGCATCAAGTTTGCCTTCGATAACTTCGTCGCAAGCAGCGGCAATCAAATTCTTTTTATCTTCGGGCATTTTACCTAATTCATTGTTAGCTAAAGCAGCGGCTTTCTTCAAAATACCTAAAGCTCGAATAATTTCGCGGGGCATTTTTTCGATACCAATTTGAAAATGAATTAGTGAACGGGCAGATTGTGCCCCGTAATAAAATTCGTTTGGCACTTGGATTTCACCCATTGTGTCCTTTTCGATACGATAACTCATAAAGTCTCCTAATATTTATAATTTAATTCTCATATCAACTGAGAAGATACTATTTTCTGTTGCTATTAAAGGATTTATGTCCATTTCTGTAATCTCAGGTAGTATTTGTGATAGTTTAGATACTTTCATCAATATATCAGCTAATCTATCTTGGTCAATCCCTTTTTTGCCTCTTATTCCTTGAATAATTGGGTATGATTTGACACTTTTAATTAATTCTTTGGCTTCGTAATTATTTATTGGAAGTAATTTATATGAAATATCCTTTAACACTTCCACAAAAATTCCACCTAATCCAAAGAAAATTAAATGACCAAAATCGTCTTCTTTCTTTAATCCAATAAATAATTCAGTACCCGAAACCATTGGTTGCACTAATACTCCAGTTGCGTCAGTAATTTGCATTAATTTATCATAAATGGATAAAGCTTCTTCGCCGTTTTGGATATTTAACACAACTCCACCAACATCAGATTTATGTACTGGACCAATTACTTTCATCACTACTGGATAAATGAAATTATATATATCTTTCTCCAGATTTTTTTTATCAGCATAGTAATATTCGGGCACAAGTGGCAATCCCACATATTCCAATATTTTTTTACTGATATATGGTGGCAGGTATTCGTTTTTACTAACATTTGAAAGAATTTCATTGCGAAATTCAATATCATCGTTAGTTAAATCATACTTTTCAATTTCGGCAGGCTTGTTGGTATTATACACTTTTGCTAATGCAGTTGCCAAATTAGCTTCGTCAGGGAAAATTGCTTTTCCTAAATTAATAAAATGTTCCGTTTCCTTTGCGGCTTGCACTGGCGAAGGTAAAACAGGGAAAATTGGCTTTTTTAAAGTGTTGATTTTGTCATTTAACACATTATAAGCATCAGTAACATCAAACAATCCAGGAGTGCCAAAAATTACAATACTTCCGTCAATATTATCAAAGTAATTATCAACATAATCCAAGATTATTCCTAATTGTTCTGCGGTTCCTGTTGCTAAAAAGTCGATTGGATTTGCAACAGAACTGCCATAATATAACTTTGAAAGTAGTTCATTTGCCTTTTCATCTTCAATTTTAGGAACGTTTACTCCATTTTTTTGTAGAGCATCTGTGCATAAAATGCCTGGTCCTCCAGCGTGAGTTATTATCGCTATATTATTTCCTTTCAACTCTTTGTAAAATAACACACTACCTACTGTTATCAATTCATCGCGGCTGGAGCATCTGATTATCCCTGCTTTCCGAAATAGTGCCTCTACTGCAGAATCACTACCAGCAAGCGAGCCAGTATGCGATGATACCGCACGAGAACCAGCCTCACTTGTGCCTGATTTAACTGCTGCAATACGGCAACCTTTTTTGATAAGAGATGTTGTATGCTTTAAGAATTTATGAGGATTATGAACTTGTTCAATATAAATAAGTTTAATTTTGGAGGAGTTTTCGTCGAAATTTTTATCCCAATATTCAAGTACTTCTTCCACTCCAATTGTGGCGCTATTTCCAACAGAATAAATACTTGCAAAAGGTAATCCACGTTGAATTGCTGTTTCTAAAATAAAGACTGCGGTAGCACCCGAACCCGATACAAAATCGCAACCTTTGGGGTCTAATTTAGGAATTGGACCTGCAAACACGCCCGCATAATGCGTATTCATCACTCCAATGCAATTTGGACCAATCAAACTTGCCTGATGTTTGTTAATAATTTGAACTAATTCTTGTTCCAAAGCAATTCCCTCGCCACCTACTTCACTAAAACCTGCCGAAAGCACAATAAAGGCTTTTGTGCCTTTTTGCTCTGCTAAATATTCAACGGTTGGATTAACAAATTTGGAAGCTATTGCAATTATTGCTAAATCGCATTTTGGAATTTCGGTAATTTCTTTAAAGCATTTTATGCCTTGTACAACTTGTTCTTTGGGATTTATAGGATAAATATCGCCATCAAATTTGGCGGAAAGCAAATTTGCGAGTGCTTTGCCGCCTGGCTTTGATAATTCATTTGACGCACCTACAAGTGCAATACTTTTGGGTGCGATTAAACTTTGATTAATCATTTTTATTTGACTATAATTTTGATAAAATATTAACTAAACGATGTCTTCTCGGTCGCCAAAATATTTCATAAATTGGACTCTTTCCAAAAATTCAGGTTCGCTAACTGATGAATTATTGGCTTTTCCACGGAAATCATCTATAGTTTCAAAACCTTTTTCGTCCATCCAAGTACTTAACTCGGACAGCATTTTTGGAATTACCGATAAACCTTGTTTATATAATGCAGTGACAACTTGGGTCGTTTTAGCACCAGCCAACAAGAGTTTCAAAACTTCTACATAAGAATGAATGCCCGTAGATGCTGAAATATCAACGCCAATTCTGCCCGACATCAAAGCTGTCCAACGCAATGGTAATAAATATTCCCAGTCAGAACTGAATATTTTAGCAGAAACTAATTTCAAATCATCAATATCAATATCAGGATTGAATGTGCGATTGAATAAAACTAAACCTTTCACTCCCGACTTGGAGAATGTTTCGATTACATTTGCCAAACTTGAGAAATATGGTCCAATTTTTAGAGCAACAGGAATTGACACATAATTTAGTACATTTGCTATAATGTCAGTATATTGCTTTTCTAATTCTGAAGATGTTTTGTGTAATTGGGTAGGAAGAATAAAGGCATTAATTTCGAGAGCATCTGCGCCAGAATCTTCAAATTTCTTTGCAAAACTTGCCCATTCAGCGGGAGTCACTGCATTGATGCTGGCGATAATTGGAATTTTGGTATCGCGTTTAGCATCATAAATCAATTTGGTATATTTTGCTAAATTTTGCTCTTTGATTTTATAGTCAAAATAGTCGTAATATTCGTAGTTTTCGTGGCTTCTATTGTAATTGCTAATTGTCAATTCGTATTCACGAGCAATTTCTTCTTCAAAGATTGATTTCAGAACTACTGCTCCAACACCGGCTTCTTCTAATCTTTTAATTTGCATTGGAGTGCTGCATAATCCAGAACTTCCAGCAATAATTGGATTTTTTAAACTCAATCCCAAGTAATTTGTTTGTAAATTTGCCATTTAAATCACCATTTTTTAATTTACAATTTAATATTTATTTTTATAGTTTTCAAAATCTAATCTTGCAAATGCAAGTTAAATTAGATTTTGAATTTTTGCCAAAAATAATTTTGTAAATTAATCATTTTTAACAAAATATTGACTAATATTAATGTTATTGATTAATAAAAATTAGCCAACAGCATCTTTTAAAAGTTTTTCAAAATTATCAGCATAATCATAAACATCAATAATTTCGCCATTAAAATAAGTATCATCTTGAAAGCCAACAGCAACCCAACGCCACTGTTTTTTTCCTTCAATAATACATTCAATTGGTTCTAAATGAACACCTGTTGCAAATATTACAGAATTTTGGTTAATTTGAGTTTTCTGTGACATTTTGTTTTAAATATTTTTTTTCTGTAATGTAAATTTCAATTTCTGTTTGTAACTGAAAAATTAGATCATTTACTAAATTTACGTATTTTTCAAAATTGTCAATGCTTAATACATAACTATTTTCACCATGAGCAATTGAATTTCTAATATTTACAAAACTATCAAGGTTAATTTTAAACTTATCAAATTTCACTTGTTCAAATCCAAAAATCTCGCATAATTCGGCAAGTACGTAGATGTCTCATAAATCAAAATATTTCAAAATTGTCATTCCCGTGCAAACGGGAATCAACTGAAGCATAATAGGAGGCTGTCTCATAAGTTGATTTTTGGAAAATATTAATAAAAATATTAATAAAAATATTAATAAAAATATTAATAAAAATATTAATAAAAATAT
>DYLM01000018.1:20513-22826 GCA_020722095.1 Chloroherpeton thalassium | reverse complement strand
AAAATATTAATAAAAATATTAATAAAAATATTAATAAAAATATTAATAAAAATATTATAAAACTTTATTTAACCTACCAACCTTAGTAGAACGAAATGAACCAAACCAATAACCTTATTTCCTATTTTTTTTATTTCAATAAGGTTATAAGGTTTGGTGTGTAAAAATGGGAATTAGTTCTACTAAGGTTAATAATGAAGATAAGGTTTTTCGATGTTATGTAATTCCCTCGAGCCATATCTTGATTGATGGAAATTGTTTTGTAAAAGCTGATTTATTAGACAGCCTCTTACTACTTTTTGGATTAATTGGAATTATTACATTCCTTCAATCATTTCCATAATGATAATGTTGATTCCATTAACTACTTTTGATTTTCCAACTATGCCTACTTTTTCTTTGTGGGCATATTTTGCAATTTTCTTGCTTGCATTTGTGCCGTCTTCGTTAAAAATGAAATAAATTTTGGAGGTTTTACCTTTTTTAGTTAATAAAACAAACATTTTACCTTTTTCGCTTGCTTCTTTTGCAGCATCTAATGTCCAAGTTTGGAAATTGCCCGTTATGATATCGTCAAAGCTAACAATTTTGCCCGTGATTGGTTTAGGAGCTTTTTTAGCTGCAAATACATTTGTTGAGATAGTGCCAATTAAAGCAAATATAAGAGCGATTGCAAATAGTTTTTTCATTTTGTATCCTTCAAATTATTATTTAACAAAATTGTTTGTTACTTTTTCGTTTACAATAGCGTAAGGAACGCCAGCTTTTGTTTGGAAAGATAAAATGAACTCTACATAACGATTATCTGCCATTCCTTGAAGGAATGAACCATTTACATACTTCACAAAGACTTTAGCATAGTTATATTCTGTGCTACCTTCTAATTTGTAGCGAATTACAAAAGCAATATTTGAATTATAATTTGTTAAATCAATTGTTTTTGCAGAGAAAGTCTTTGAAGTCAATGCTTGGCTGTCATAAATATCGTCTAAAGAAGTAATGCCAGTGATAACATCTGCTATTTCGGTTACGCCAGGTGTTGTTCCAAAAGTATAATCTAATAATGTCGGCGAACCTAATAATATTTTGCTATCTTTTGTATATAAGCCTAAAGTCCAATATTTTCCATCAGATACTTTTGCGGCACGTGGCAATCTTGAATCTTTGTCGTAAACAACCAGACCGCTACCGAAATCAGATTTTGATTCGTATACTTTGATTGGATCTCCGTTTTCGTTTTCTTCAAATCTTGATGCAGGCGACCAGTTGATAGTTGCTGCAGCTGATAATGAGCCTTCGGTATTTTTAGCTTTTAATTCGAATGTGTAAACAGTTCCTTCTTCTAAACCTTGTACTGTGTATGTAGTTTGTCCCTTAGTTACTTCGATTGGAGCAACAGCAGCGCCACCAGTTACATTTAAAACGTAGCAGCAAAAATCAGCTGAAGATTCGGAAGTGGAAGCAGTCCATTTCAAATTAACTGAAGTGGCATTTTTGCTTGATGCCATCATATTTGTTGGAGCATTTGGAGCAACTGCTGGATCGGTTGGAGTAGTTGTTTCTTCGCATGCATTAAAGATAAATGCAGCAAAAATCATTGCGATTGTTAGTATTCTGAATTTTTTCATTGAAAAAACCTCATTAATTTGTGAATAAAATTTGTAAATAGAAAAAAAACTTAATTTCAAACGAGTAAAGTGCGATGTTATTTTATTGGCAACTATATATTTATTGAAAATTATCAAAGAACTTAGATTTTATTAACATTTTTTATATAATATAATGTAAATTGAGTAAATTTTATTAATTTTATGTTTTGTAAAATGCAAAAAAAAAATTTGTAACAAATTAGTTCCTGATTTGTTTTAGTTATTAGAATTTTGACAATAGATAAACAAATATTATTAATAAATTTTTGAGGAAAAATTATGAACAGACTCAACAAAATAAGTAAAAAAGTAGTTGGCTTAGTAGCTTCAACTATCTTTTTTATGGCAATTTTCTGGGGTAATGTAGCGAAAGCACAGCCCGAGAATTACTGCAACCCAACAAACCCAACTGGATTTACAGCACCAGTTTATTACTATTGCTTGCCTGCATACTACGAAGGTATGGGTTGGTATACAGCATATTATGGAGCAAGAATTACTGAAGTAAATATCAAAACACTCAACGGGGCGGGAGTATTTTCAAATGTAACTCCTCCGACAAGTTATTGTAATCCGCAAGGCTATAAATACTATAGTGAAGCAGGAATAGCAACTCTTGATATTGGAGATACATATCAATTTGAAATTAAAGTTGCATTTACAT
>DYLM01000018.1:14273-20413 GCA_020722095.1 Chloroherpeton thalassium | reverse complement strand
AAAGTACCAGATAATGTTGATGCTCAAAAAGTAAGAATGAGAGTAATGGCTGCTTATTATTATCCATATCAATTGAATCAAGTTTCTGATTATGGATGGGTAAAATATTATAATCAAGCAGTTAACCCTTGCTTAAATGGTTATGCTTATGATTATTATAATTATGGCTATAGTTATGTTTATTCTTATGGTGAAGTTGAAGATTACGCATTAGAATTCCAATTACCATTGCAAGGTGTATTCCCAAGTGATGAAGCACCAAACGACATTTTATTAGCTGGCGAATTATACAATGGCACAACAAGAACAATGACTGATGAAAATGGCGATGAATACGATATGTATTTTGAAAATCCTTATGTTGAATTCAAAACACCACAACCAACTGGTACATATATTAAATACGAAATTAAGGGTGCTTTACCTTCCTTAAATACAGTTTACAAAGGTTTAGATAAAAACACTGGTTCGGAATTAATTGATGCCTCAGTAGATGCAAAAATTCCAATTCAAAAAGCAGTTGGAATATTTGCACCTGGTGGGAATGGTGCTTTAAAAGTAAATTCAGGTGGTGAATACCAACTTTGGATTACTTTGGTAAAACCAAATGGACAAGAAAAATTAATTATCAAGAACTTCACTGTCTCTTGGTTGAATGACTTGGCAGTTAGCAATATTCTATCTCCAAGAACAAATGCATATCCAATATTTTATAAATATCCTCCAGATGTGCCAATACCAATAACAGCAATTTTCCAAAATGTTGGTTTAAAAAATATCGTCAAATTTAATGCTATCGCTAAAATTTACGGTTCTGACGGTACATTGAAGTGGACAAGAACAGTTGTATTTGATACAAGCAAAGTGGAATATGATGTGCTTACTCCAAAAGAAAAAATTACAATCACTTTCCCTACATTTATGACAGATGAATTAGATGAATACAAATTAGTATTTGAAGCAGAGCTATTGAGTGCTAATGATATGGAAGCATATAATGACTTTTTACCAAGACCAGACGAACCAAATTATATATTCCAAGTGCAAGCAGAAACAGAAATATCTGCGCTATCAGTAGTGAATCCTGCGCCAAATTCAACAATATTTGCAGGTAAAGCATTCAGACCAGCTGGTATGATAATAAATTATGGGGTGGGAGATGCAAGTAATATCACCGCAACATTTACAATCAAGAAAATGCCAAGTGGCACAATAGTTAAAACATTCACAACTACTGTCCCTGATGTTCCATCGGGATTATACAATAAAAGAATTGCTGAATTTGATGGTTATATTTTAGGCGAACCAGGTACTTATGAAGTTACATTTACGGTTAATGCAGTCGGAGATTATGTAACAACTAACAATAGCGTAACCTCAACATTTACAGTGATTGGTGGCTTGAAAGATATAGTTCAAGTTGGTAATGGCAAAGATTTCAATAGCTTGATGGAATTTAATTCCGCCTTATACGAAAGAGGTCTTGGTAGTAATTTGACAGTTGAACTAACTGATTCGGAATATAATTTATATTCAATGAGTCCAGATGCACCAGCTTGGGATTTGTCCTCTTGGATAGTTGGATTGGGCTATGACGAAGCAACTAAAACAACTCGAAAATTAGTATTTAAACCAAGTGCCCAAAAAGCAACTCAAAGAGGTAGCATTACAATTCACTTGTGGTCGCAGAGCGGTAAAGGTATTTTTATTGGTCAAAATAGAAATCCTTCTAACCCAGAAGCTCCTGTTTATACAGCTCCAACTTATGAAATTATGAAAAAATTCATTAATTCACCTGGTTTTATTGAATTTGATGGTGGAGCAAATAAATCAATAAAAGTTGTTTTTCATAGCACAACAAATAATCAAGGTCAAGCATTCTTCTTAGGAAGAGGAGCACACGATATTAGAATAGAAAATTTAATTATTGAAAATGCAACACCAGCAATTGCAGATAAAATAGAATTACCAAGAATGAAATGGACGCCATCAGAAGGCTTCAAATTCACTCCCGACTCAATTCAAACTGCAGACAAAGTATACGGCTTCTCTGCTGGTATTGCTAATAGAGGTTCGTTGACTAATGATTTATTTGAATCAACCCAATTATTTATTGATACTGTTAAGAATAGCAATCACAAATTTATCAACAACGAAATCAATGGATTTGGTTATGGTATTGCTTCTATGGGTATTGGTCCTTTGATTAATCCAAGAAATTTGAAATATGAAAAATTCTATAATCAAAATAACCTCATCAAAGATAATTTGATATTTGATGTTGAAAGAGCAGGTATTTTCTTAGGTTTCGAAGATGGCACTCAATTAATTGGTAATAGAATTTATAATGTAAAGTCAACCACTGTTGAAGATTCTTATGGAATAGAGATTGGCTCTTATCCAAGCACCTATGGTTTTGGTTACAATAACATAAATATAAGCTTTGAAGCAAACGAAATAAGCAACCTTGCTGATAGCAGAGAGGTAGCTGGTGTTAGAATTCTTCAAAATATTCAAAAATATCCATCACCATTGGGCGGTTATTTAGATTTCCCAGATGTTGCTGATAATTTCACTTTCACAAATAATATTATCTGGGGAGTAAAGAATACTACAACAACTGGTAGCAGATTTGGTATAGCAATCTACAATGATAGAAATGCAAATGTATTTTCACCTAAAAATCCAGGCACATTCGGCTCGGACTTGTTAATAGCTAATAATACAATAGTTATTCCAGATGACCAAATTGCAAATACTGGCAACCAAGCTGGTATTGGTATTATGCACTTCAATAATGTAAAAGTATTCAATAATGCAATTGCAATAACAGATAATAATGTAGATAATTCAGTTAGCCAATTTGATGCAGCAATTGCTTATGAGGGTTCATTCCCATCACCTGCAAGTATACAATCAGACAATAACGCTTACTGGTTAGGAAATAACGAAAACTTATCACACTTTAGATTTTATGAAATTGATGGTTCATCGAATGTTTTAGAACCAGGCTATAATAATGAGTTCAAGAGCTTATTACAATGGCAAATGTATACCGAAAATGATATGAACTCAATTACTGGTTGGGACTTTACAAAAGACTTTACAACCAACGTTGATTTACCACAATACTTACGCGTTAAGAAATTCCCCGCTCCAATAGGCTCGGTATTGCACAACAGAGGTATAAGATTATTAGATGATGTACCTGAAGACATTGATGGCAAATTACGTGGCGAAGGTGGATATCCATTTGATATCGGTGCTGTTGAATTTGATGGCAGAATGTATTTGAGAGATTTAGAACCATTGTTTATCGTGGCTCCAGGTAACTATCGCCAAACTGCCCCAAGAACCTACAGCGAAGCTGAATATGTAATGACAACTAATCCAGTTGAAGTTACTGCAAGATTCTTCAATCCAGGTAGTATGTTAGCAGTAGATGTTCCAATGCATATTACAATCGAAGTTGAAGGTCCAGATGGAAATTACGAACCATTCTTAAATTCCATAGCAAATATAAGTCAAATTCAACCTTCAGAATTCTTAAATTTGAATTTCAACTTAGCAGATGGTTTGGGTGAAGATTTCAATCCAAAAACATACTATGAATTTGAAAAAGATGGCAAGAACTATAATGTTCCAGCTCATTTCGTACCAATGAAAGAAAACGTAACACCAGTTTATAAAATAACTGTTAAAGCTGAAAATGATTTGAATAATCCAAATAATACAACTACTAAGTATGTTAGATTCTATATTCAAAAGTCTGGCTTCGAAATGATGGTAAATGCTCCAACAGATTTGAGTGCTATGCCCGATGCTCCAAATGTTAATGACATAGCTTTAAGAAAAAACCACGAAGCATTAATTGATGGTTTGCAATCTATTGGATTTGTAAAAGATCCTGCAAAAGATAGATTCGATTTTGACTATTTCAATAGAAATGGCTGGGAAACAAGAGCAATTGACTATACAATGTATCGCACAATGTTCTGGAGCGAAGGCGACAATGAAGTAGCCCCTGAAATCTTAGATAGATATCAATTATTTGCAATTGATGGATACTTAAATAGTGGTAGCAGCGATGAGAAGAAAAACTTAATTGCAGCAAGCCAAGAATATGTAAGAGTATCACAAGGTTCGGACTTTGCATCAGTATTAACAAATTACTTCCGCGTAGCTGACAAAAATCCATCAAATCCAATGGATGTAGATGGCAATTATGATGGCTTGACAATTAAAGGTGTTGCAATTGCCCGCAATACTGTTGAAACCATCAAATCAACTGAATTTGTTGGTGATGATTATCCAAAACCAGGTTATTTCTCAATTACTCCATCAAATGATGGTTTAACTCAAACTGCTTATATTTACGAAACTTTAGGTGATTTTGCTCCAGCAGATGCTCCCGAAAGCGAAAGAATTATGGGAACTGCAACAACTACATTCAAGTATAATTCAATTTACTTTGGTATTGATTGGAGACATTTCTATGATTTAAGTGATGTAATGCGTGGTATTTTAGACTTCTCCGAACAATATGACGGCAATATCTTACCAGTTAATTTGTTGAGCTTCAATGCTGTTCAAACTGGCACAAAAGTTGATTTGAACTGGGCAACTGCTTCAGAATTCAATTCATCACACTTCGAAGTTGAAAAAGCGAATGTAAACAATAATTCAGTTGGAACATTTAGCAAGATCTCCGAAGTTGCTTCCAAAGGCAATAGCGGTTCAACAGTTCATTATGGACCAGTTGTTGATAATGATGTTACATTTGGTAATACTTATGCTTATCGCTTGAAGATGGTAGATAAAGACGGTGCTTATTCATATAGCAACAACGAATTAGTTACAGTTCAAGGATTGGAAGGCAACTTATGGTTAGGCGAAATCAACCCAAGACCAGCTTCTAATTTTGCAACAGTTCAAGTTAATATTTCTACTCCAATGAATGTTGAAATTACATTAATCGACATCAACGGAAGAAAAGTTATGGAAGTTATGAATGGTACAATGAATGCAAGTAAAGAATTTACAATGAATTTGCAATCAATTCCATCAGGCAACTACACTTTAATCTTAAGAAGCGGCGATATTACTTTAACAAGAACATTAACTGTTACTAAATAATTATCTATAATTCAAATATTAAAACTGACTCGGAATTTTTCGGGTCAGTTTTTTTATTTTATATAAGATAATTTGGATAAAATTTTGTAAATTTGAATAATTAAAATTTGTAATTTATGTTTGAAAATTATATCGAGATTCAAACTCGAAAATTAGAAGGTTTATTTGACCAAACAAGTGTTCCTATCGAGCAAATTATTTACAATAATTCTATACCCAATTATTTTGTGAATTATTTGCGGGCATATATTAATTCAAAGTCTATTTCCTTGTACTTAGATTTAATTGAAAATTATAATTTCTCTAAGGACTCAATGGAATTAGCCGAGGCTTGGAGAGTTTTTGATGATACTTATAGAAATAGTTTTGAATTTTCAAGTGAGTTGTTGCAATCTTTAATTTATCAATCAACTACATTATATTTCAATTATTTAGTAAGACCACAAACGACTTTGGTTAACTTTATATTCCAAGATTATCTATTCCAGTCTATTCAAAATATTAAAGAAAGGCTTAAATATTTCCAAGATACTGATTATTTAATTTCACGGCTTACTTTATGGTTAGAAGAACAAGAATTTGACAATAATTTACAAAAAATTAATAAGTTTCAGTTTAAAAAAGTAATATCTAATATCGAAAATGAATATTATAAGGATTTCGAATCCAGCGAAATTAATCATTGGTTTGAATTGATTAATAATTTTATTAATTTTGAGTCAAATAATAAAAGTATTGATACGTCATTTTTTGCAATATTTTTTGATGATAAAAAATGGTTTGGTTTAAAGGATTATATCATACATCATTTTTTAGATAAATCAATGACCAAAATTGACATAAATGATGTAGTTGAACTTATTAATCATTACTTATCTGATGCACTTCTTATCGAAAAGGAAAAAATTTCTGAAGAGCCAATTTTTACAAAAATTGTGGAACACACACCCGAAAATAATGACGGATTTGAAAATACCAATGATCAAGCAAATACCAATGATCAA